>NZ_LNCE01000051.1:0-100787 GCF_001445815.1 Janthinobacterium sp. Ant5-2-1
GCCGCCCATCGCCCCGGCCCTGTGCAACGCCATCTTCGCCGCCACGGGCAAGCGCATCCGCGCCCTGCCCGTGGGCATGCAGCTGGCGAAAAAGGCTTAAGTCCGCCGCGCGGCGGGCCACTGCAGCAGCAACGCCGCAGTGGCCACGGCGCCGGCGCCGGCCGCCAGCAGCCACATCGGCCAGTTGAGCAGGAGCAGCAAGCCGCCCATGGCGGCGCCGATGGCGCTGCCCAGGTACAGCGCCGATTCGTTGAGGGCGATGGCCAGGTTGCCGTCGCCCTGCCGCGCACGCACGGCCAGCAGCTGCTGGTTTTGCGGCACTTGCAGGGCCCAGCCAGCCGCGCCCCACAGCGCGATCGGCGCCAGCATCAGCCAGGCCGACCAGCGGGCCGCCAACAGCAGCGCGCACAAGGCCAGCGCCAGCAGCAGCAAGATGAAGCAGGTCAGCTTCGGCGCCGCCACCTTGTCCGCCCATGGCCCGACCAGCATGCTGCCCACGATCCCTCCCACGCCCCACGCCCACAGGAAGGGCGTGGCGGACATCGCCATGCCGTTCGCCGACCACGCCAGCAGCGGCGCGATAAACGTGTACATGCCCAGGCTCGCGATGGCCGCCAACAAGGACACGAGCAGGATCGCCAGCACCTGCCCATCGGCCAGCAAGGCCAGCTTGCGGCGCAGAGAAATCGCCGGCGCCACCGGCAGCGCGGGCAGCTTCCACAGCAAGCCCGCCAGCGCCAGCCCGCCCAGAAGAGCCACCAGCCACAGGGCCGCCGTCCAGCCCAGCTGCTGCGCCAGCAGCAAGCTCAATGGCACGCCCAGCACCGTGCCGCCCGCCATGCCACCCATGATCACGCCGATGGCCTTGCCCCGCTGCTGCGGCGCCGACACGCCCGCCGCCGCCGCGATACCGAGCGCCAGGTAGACGCCAGCACCGATGCCGGCAATGGCGCGCCACGCGAGCAAACTGCCGAAACCGGACGCCAGCGCGCTGGCCCCGTTCGCCAGCACGAACACGGCCAGCGCGATCAAGAGGCCCGAGCGCTGCGCGCGCGCCGGCAGCAAGGCCACGGCCAGCGGCGAACCGAGGCCATAGGCCAGGGTGAACGCCGTCACCAGTTGCGCGGCCATCGCCAGCGAGATGGAAAACGCGCCGGCGATCATCGGCATCAAGCCCGCCGTCACGTACGACGCCATGCCCAGCGCGAACGCACCAATGGCGATCAGGTAGACGGTGGCGGGAAGACCGACACGGTAGGAAGAATAGTCAGACATGGGCCAGCCCTCAGGAAGAAAGCAGGCATTCTGGAATACAATATAAACAATTACAATTTAACTGTTTATGCTATTACTGATAGCAACAGCCTCACGGGAAAGACCGCACCATGCGCACCTTGCAACGCACCCGCCACGAACTGGCCGCCTACCTGCAGGCGCGGCGCGCGCGGCTGTCGCCGGAAGACGTGGGCTTGCCCGGCGGCGGACGGCGCAGGACACCGGGCTTGCGCCGCGAAGAAGTGGCGGCGCTGGCTGGCGTGGGGCTGACCTGGTACACGTGGCTGGAGCAGGGGCGCGACATCGGCGTCTCGAGCGCCTTTCTCGACAAGCTGGCCGAAGTGCTGAAACTGGACGCGGCAGAACGCCGCCACCTGTTCCTGCTCGCGCATGCGCGCCCGCCGGCCGAAGAAGGCAAGACGTTTTGCGTGGTGCCGCCGCCGGTGCGCCGCTTGATGCACGAACTGGCGCATCCCGCCTATGTGCTTAACCTGCGCTGGGACGTGTTGGCGTTCAATGCGGGCGCCGACACCCTGTTTGGTTTCGGCGCGCATGCCGCCTCGCGCCGCAATCTGCTGTGGCTGTTGTTTACCGATCCGCTGCTGCGCGCACGCTTCACGGCCTGGGAAGAGCAGGCGCCGCTGATGCTGTCGAGCTTTCGCCGCGACTACGCGCGCGCCACGCAGGAAGCGGACATCCACGCGCTGGTGGAGGAACTGGAAAAAGTCTCGCCCGAATTCAAGCGATGGTGGCGCCGCCACGACGTGCATGCGCCGTGTGCTGGCGTGCGCCGCCTGGACGTCGATGGCGAACAGGTCGCCTATGAACACACCACACTGACCATCGATGCGGACCGCCACTTGCGGCTGGTCGTGTATGCGCGCCAGGCGCCGGAGTAAACGGAGCCCACAACGAAAAAACCGCTGGCCCTCTTGCGAGGAACCAGCGGCTTCGAATTGGTTGCGGGGACAGGATTTGAACCTGTGACCTTCGGGTTATGAGCCCGACGAGCTGCCAGACTGCTCCACCCCGCAGGCGAATTATATACCAGTTTGCTGCACTGCGGGGAGCTAATCGCGGCAGGCGGCTGGAAGAGCTGCATGCGCGGCTTGAGAATAGAAAAAGCCGCTGATCTTTTGCAAGTATCAGCGGCTTTCCGGTATTGGTTGCGGGGACAGGATTTGAACCTGTGACCTTCGGGTTATGAGCCCGACGAGCTGCCAGACTGCTCCACCCCGCACAAGAATTATAAGGGCAAACGGGTGGCTTAGGCAATAGCTATCTTAAATTCAACCGTAATAGACCAATCTAATGAATACGCGGGTGGCATGACCGGCAGCCAATCGTGCCTGCGCAGCTCGCCACGCGGCACGCAATCGGTGTACAGTAAGCGTTACACGAGACATCTCTTATCCTAAGCCTGCCCATGAAATTCTGCTCCGAATGCGCCCATCCTGTCAGCCTGTCCATTCCGGAAGGCGACAACCGTCCCCGCTATGTCTGCGCCAATTGCGACGCCATCCATTACCAGAACCCGAAAATGGTGGTCGGCTCGATCCCCGTGTGGGAAGAAGATGGCCAGCTACAGGTCTTGCTGTGCAAGCGGGCCATCGAGCCGCGCCTCGGCTACTGGACCTTGCCGGCCGGCTTCATGGAAAACGATGAAACGACGTCCGACGCGGCCGAGCGCGAAACGGTGGAGGAAGCGGGCGCGAATATCGAACTGGGGCCCCTGTTTTCGCTGCTGAACGTGCAGCGCGTGCACCAGGTGCACCTGTTCTACCTGGCGCGTTTGCGCGACCTCGATTTCGCGCCGGGCATCGAAAGCCTCGACGTGCAGCTGTTTACGGAAGCGCAGATCCCCTGGGATGACCTGGCCTTCCCCACCATTCGCGCCACCCTGGAACTGTTCTTTGCCGACCGCGTGAAAATCCGCGAAGGCGGCAGCTACGGCGTCCATACGGGCGACATCACGCGCCCGATGGCGCGCGCGGACGCAGAGTAAGCCACCACGCCGCATGATTCCCTGGCTCGACATCCACACCCCGTTCCCCGACGTCTCGCGCGCCCTGACCGACGAGGCGCCCGGCCTGCTGGCGGCCGGCGCCGACCTGTCGCCCGCGCGCCTGCTCGACGCTTACCGGCGCGGCATCTTTCCCTGGTTTTCCGAAGGCCAGCCCATCCTGTGGTGGAGCACCGATCCGCGCATGGTGCTGATGACGGAAGACTTCAAGGTGTCCGACAGCCTGGCCAAGGCGATCCGCAAGGTCGAACGCAGCGCCGCCACGGATGGCCGCTGGCAGCTGCGCTTCGACGGCGATTTCGAGGCCGTCATGCGCGCCTGCGCAGCGCCGCGCAAGGATGGCCCTGGCACCTGGATTTCGGACGAGATCATCGCCGGCTACACGGGCTTGCACAAGCTGGGCTACGCGCATTCGTCGGAACTGTGGCTTGACGGTGAACTGGTGGGCGGCGCGTATGGCGTGTCGATCGGCCGCATGTTCTATGGCGAATCAATGTTCGCCCGCGTCTCGGATGGCTCGAAGATCGCGCTGGCGCAGCTGGTGCACTTCTTGAAGGCGCGCGGCGTGGCCATGATTGACTGTCAGCAAGAAACGAAACACCTGGCCTCGCTGGGCGCGGCACCCATTTCGCGCGCGCGCTTCCTGGCCCATGTACGGATCGCCATTGAAGCAGCGCAAATCACCGATTGGCATGCTGCGCCACCGGCGTAAAAAAGCTATGATAGCCCAAGGCACACCGCCGCGGACAGACCAGACAGGATCAGCATGACGCACCTGAACGAACTACCGTTTGCCACCCTGCAGTTCTACACGACGGCACCGTACCCGTGCAGCTACCTGGACGACCGCCAGGCCCGCTCGCAGGTGGCCACGCCTTCGCACCTGATCAACAGCGACGTGTACTCGGAACTGGTGCGCAACGGCTTTCGCCGCAGCGGCATCTTTACCTACCGCCCGTATTGCGACGGCTGCCAGGCCTGCATTCCCGTGCGCGTGGTGGCCGGCGAATTCACGCCGAACCGCAACCAGCGCCGCGCCTGGAGCCGGCACGCCGGCCTGCAGGCGGGCGTGGCCACCCTCTCCTTCCTCGACGAGCATTACGAGCTGTATCTGCGCTACCAGAGCACGCGCCACGCGGGCGGCGGCATGGACCAGGACAGCCGCGACCAGTACGCGCAATTCCTGCTGCAAAGCCGGGTCAACACGCGCCTGGTGGAATTTCGCGACGCCGACGGCATCCTGCGCATGGTCAGCATCATCGACGTGCTGGCCGATGGCCTGTCGTCCGTCTACACGTTCTTTGATCCGGACGTGCCGGGCGCCTCGTTCGGTACCTACAACGTGCTGTGGCAGATCGCCCAGGCGCGCGAGCTGGGGCTGCCGTATGTGTATCTCGGCTACTGGATCGCGCAGAGCCCGAAGATGGCCTATAAAATCAATTTCAAGCCGCTGGAAGCGAGGATCAAAGGACAATGGATTGTGATGTAGGTCGGATTAGCGGGGCCGCCGAGGCGCGAAGCGCGTAATCCGACACCACCGGCGGCGCCAACAATGTTGTCGGATTACGGCGCTGCGCGCCTAATCCGACCTACGCCTTTTATTTACTTTTATCCGGAAACGCCGGACGCTTGGGCTGCACGGGTGGATTTTTCGCCAGCTCGGCCTGTATCACTTCAATCGCTTTTTCCAGCTGCGGATCTCGGCCGGCGATGACGTCGGCCGGCGTTTGCTCGACTTCGATATCGGGCGGCACGCCTTCGTTTTCCACGCCCCAGCCGTTTTCGCGCGTCCAGAACGCCAGGTTCGGCGCCGTGATGTTGCCGCCATCCATCAGCACGGGGAAGCCGAGGATGCCCACCAGGCCGCCCCACGTGGCCTTGCCGATCAGCGGACCCATGTTATTTTTGCGGAACATCCACGGCAGCAGGTCGCCGCCCGAGCCGGCCGTCTCGTCGATCAGCATGGCGCGCGGGCCCTGGATCGACGCGGACGGCGTCTTCATGTCGGCGCCGTAGCGCATGGTCCACCAGGCGATTTCCTTCTTCTGCAGGATCTCGATGTAGTAATCGGCCACGCTGCCGCCGCCATTGAAACGCTCGTCGACGATGATGGCCTGCTTGTCCGCCTGCGGGAAGAAATAGCGCTTGAAGTAGGTGTGGCCCAGGCCCGCCGTATTCGGCACGTACACGTAGGCCACCTTGCCCCCGGTCGCGGCATTGACCTTGCGCATATTGCCTTCGATCCAGTCGCGGTTGCGCAAGGCATCCTCGGTCGGCACGGGCACGACGGTGATCGTGCGCGCGCCCTTGCCGTCAGCCGAGGGTCCCACGGTCAGGTCGATGGCCTTGCCGGCCGTGTTCTCGAAGGCGCTGTACAAGTTCGTGGGTGGCGCCAGCGGGCGGCTGTCGACGGCCAGCAGGTATTCGCCCGCCTTGACGTTCAGGCCCGGCTCCGTCAATGGCGCGCGCAGGGCCGGGTTCCAGTTCAAGCCGCCATACACTTTCTTGAAGCGGTAATGGCCGTCGCTCACTTCGTAATCGGCGCCCAGGAGTCCCCCCGGCACCTTCTTCGCCTCGATAAAATCGTCGCCGCCACCGCCGCGATGGTGGCCCACGGCCAGCTCGCTGCACATCCACTGGATCAGGCGGTTCAGGTCCGCGCGGCTGGACAGCTCAGGCAGGAACACGGCGTACTTGTCGCGCATGGCTTTCCAGTCCACGCCATGCATGCCCGGGTCATAGAAATAATCGCGGTTGATGCGCCACACTTCATTGAAAATCTGCGTCCACTCGGCGCGCGGATCGGCCTTCACTTCGATAACGTCAACCTTGATCTTGCCTTCGCCCGGCATCAGCAGCTTGCCCGTGGCGGAGCCCATGGCCCAATTGTCCTTCTGGCGATACAACAGCTTCTTGCCGTCGGCGGAGACTTCGAAATCATCGGCTTCGGCCACCACGGTTTCCGCCTTGCGCTCCTTCAGGTCGAAGCGCTGCACGGCCTTCTTGCCATCGCTTTCGCGCAGCAAAAAGATCTGTCCCGCAGCGCCGGCGGCGAGGCTGGAAAACTGCGCGGCCGGCAGCGGCAAGTCGACGATGCGCGTGGCGATGCCGTCGAAATCGATGCTGATCGGCGCCACCGGCGCCACGGCCACTTTCGGGTCGTCGCGGCCCGTCTTCGGATCGATCTTCGCTTCGTTCTTCGGCTCCGCTTCCGCCTTCGCCGTTTCTTTTTTCGCGTCCGTGCTGGCGGCCTTTTCCTCGTCGCTCTCCTTGATCAGGGGCGACGGCAAATCGCGCCGCAGCACGGCCATCCACACGGTGCGCGTCACCAGGTTGTCTTCGTTCTGCTGCGAGAACCAGTTGTTGCTGGGGCCAGCATTCGTCGACGCGAAGAAGTACAGGTATTTGCCGCTCTTGTCGAACACAGGTTCGGCCACGTCGGACAGGCCATCGGTCACGGGCATCGACTTGTTCTGCTCGACGGAATAGATGTAGGCGCTGCGCGTGTAGGTGGGCGAATTGAGCGTGTAGGCCAGCCAGCGCGAGTCGGGCGCCCACGAGGCGCGCATGCTCTTGTCGACGCCATACATCGGTTCCGTGGCGATTTTTTGCACCTTGCCCGTGCCGACGTCGATCACGTACATGCTCCAGCCATTGTCGGCAAACGCGATCTTCCTGCTGTCGGGCGACCAGACGGCGTTGTCATAGAAGCCGCTGCCATTGAGCTTGAACTTGCGCACCGCGCCCTTGCCGTCCTGCGCCCGCACATGCAGTTCATACTCGCCCGACTCGTCCGAGAAATACGCGACCGAGCGGCCATCGGGCGACCAGATGGGTGTGCGCTCGTGGGCGCCGGCCGTCTGCGTCAGGTTGCGCACGTCGCCCTTGTCGGCGGGGATGGTGACGATCTCGCCCCGGTACTCGAAGGCGATGCGCGCGCCCGATGGCGAGATCGACGCGTCGCGGATGTATTTCGCATTCTTGACCCAGCGGGGGCGCGTCTGCCCCAGGTCGCTGGCCACGCCGATGGTCAGCTTGTGCGCCTGGCCGCTGGCGATGTCGAACGCGTGCAGATAGCCGGCCTGCTCGTAGACGATGGTGCCGTTCGCAGCCGACGCGTTCAGCACGGGGAAATCCGTGTGCCGCGTCAGCTGGCGCACGGCCTTCGTTTTCACGTCATACGCAAACAGGTTGAATTCGCCGTTGCGGTCCGAGCGGAAGTACACGGTGTCGCCTATCCACATCGGGTCGACGTCGTTCGAGCGCGTTGTCGGCTGGGGGATTTTTTCGATCGACTTGTCGGCGGACGAGAATAGCCACAGCCAGGAATTGGTGCCGCCCCGGTAGCGCTTCCACTGCTTGAAGGCGGGCGCCAGCGGGTTGTACGCGATGCGCTTGCCATCGGGCGAATACGTGGCGCGCGACGCGTTCGGGATTTCCAGCTGCGTTTCCACGCCGCCCGCCACCGGTACCGTAAACAGCTTCTGGAAGCGGTTGTTGAAGGCGGCGCGGGGCGAGGTAAACATCACGGACTGGCCATCGGGCGTGAACGACTGCGCCAGGTCCGCGCCCGGATGGAAGGTCAGGCGGCGCGGCACGCCACCGGCCGCCGCGATCACGTACACGTCGACATTGCCGTCGATATTCGCGCTATACGCGATCAGACTGCCGTCAGGCGAAAACACGGGATTGGACTTGTCGCCCAGGTCGGAGGTCAGGCGCCGCGCGCCGCCGCCATCGAGGTTCGACAGCCACAAATCGCCCGCATAGATGAAGGCGATGTGGCGGCTGGAGACGGCCGGTTCGCTCAGCATGCGGGTGTCTTGCGTATTGGGCAGGGCCAGGGCCGGGTGGCTCAGCAGCAGTGCGCTGGCGGCCGCGATGGCCGTCAAGATGCGTGTCTTTTTCAATCGATGTCTCGCTTATGAAGTCAACAGAACAGAGAAAAAACAGGAAGGTCCACGGCCGAATGCGAATTAACAAGGAATCAATGTTGCATTGGACCAAAGAGAACTATACACCCGGCAGCGGCGCGGAACACGGTAAAATACGGCACTTATTTCGCGCGCCGCCAGCCCTTCCCGGCAGCCCGCATACCTACTCAAAGCGCCCCATGTCTGAAAAATTCCTGTACTCCCTCGCCCGCCCGCTGCTGTTTTCGATGGATGCCGAAGCGGCCCATCATCTCACCCTGCCCGCCCTGAAACGCGCCAGCGCGCTGGGCCTGACGAAACTGGCCGGCAAACCGGCGGCGGACCCGCGCACGGTGATGGGCATCACCTTCCCCAACCCGGTCGGCCTGGCCGCTGGCCTGGACAAGGATGGCGCCTACATCGACGCGCTGGCCGACCTGGGTTTTGGCTCCATCGAAGTGGGCACCGTCACGCCGCGCGCGCAGGCGGGCAATCCGAAACCGCGTATGTTCCGCCTGCCGCAGGCGCAGGGCATCATCAACCGCATGGGTTTCAATAATGGCGGCGTCGACGCCTTTGTGGCCAACGTGCAGGCGTCGAAGTTTTACCAGGACCGCGCGGGCGTGCTGGGCCTGAACATCGGCAAGAATGCCGACACGCCCATCGAACGGGCGGCCGACGATTACCTGCTGTGCCTGGAAAAAGTCTATCCGTACGCCAGCTATGTGACGGTGAACATCTCGTCGCCGAACACGAAGAATTTGCGCCAGTTGCAGGGCGCATCCGAACTCGACGCCCTGCTGTCGCAACTCAAGGAAGCCCAGGCACGCCTGGCGGACAAGCACAAGCGCTACGTGCCGCTGGCCCTGAAAATCGCGCCGGACATGGATGGCGAACAGGTGAAAAGCATCGCCGAGTCGCTCACGCGCCACAAGATCGACGGCGTCATCGCCACCAACACGACCCTGTCGCGCAGCGCCGTCGAAGGCATGCCACATGGCGCCGAAGCGGGTGGCCTGTCGGGCGCGCCTGTGTTCGAGCTGTCGAACAATATCATCCGCTTGCTGAAAGCGGAACTGGGCGACGCTTTGCCCATCATCGGCGTGGGCGGCATCATGCAAGGCAAGGATGCTTTGGCCAAGTTCGAGGCGGGTGCGCAGCTGGTGCAGCTGTACAGCGGCCTGATTTACGCGGGTCCGGCCCTGATCAAGGATTGCGCCCGCGCGCTGCGCGGCAAGCAGGCGAAATGATCAACAAGGTCAAGCTGGGTTCCAGCAGCCTGGAAGTGAGCACGATCTGCCTGGGCACGATGACGTTCGGCGAACAGAATAGCGAAGCCGAAGCGCACAGCCAGCTCGATTACGCGTTGGAACGGGGTATCAACTTCATCGACACGGCCGAGATGTATCCGGTGATGGCCAGCGCGCAAACGCAGGGCAGCACCGAGCGCTACATCGGCAGCTGGCTGAAGAAAAGCGGCAAGCGCGGCCAGATCGTGCTGGCCAGCAAGGTGGCCGGGCCGAACTCGCGCATGCACTGGATACGCAAGGGCAAGACGGACCACGACGCCGTCAACATCCGCGCCGCCGTCGAGGACAGCCTGCGCCGGCTGCAAACGGAGCACATCGACCTGTACCAGTTGCACTGGCCCAGCCGCAACCTGCCCATCTTCGGCGCCAGCGTGTACAACCCGCGCAAGGAACACGCGTCGGTCGCCATTGAAGACACTCTGGCCGTGCTGGGCAAGCTGATTGACGAAGGCAAGATCGGCCACATCGGCGTATCGAACGAATCGTCGTGGGGCGTATGCGAATACATCAAGCAGGCCGAGCTGAAAGGCTTGCCGCGCATCGTATCCATTCAGAACCTGTACAACCTGACGGCGCGCCATTTCGAGACGAGCTTGCTCGACGAAACCTGCCACCGGGAAAATGTGGGCTTGCTGGCCTACAGCCCTCTGGCGTTCGGCCAGCTGACGGCGAAATACCTCGACGATCCGCAAGCCAAGGGGCGCTTGACGATTTTCCCGCCCGGCTGGAGTCCCCGCTACGTGCGCCCCGCTACCATAGCGGCAGCCGCCCAGTATGCGGCGCTGGCCCGCGCGCACGGCTTGACGCCGGCGCAGCTGGCCCTGGCCTGGTGCTACTCGCGCTGGTTCGTGGCCTCGACCATCATCGGCGCCACCAGCACGGCGCAGCTGCAGCAAAATATCGATGCCCATCAAGTCAGCCTGTCGCCGGAACTCGTGGCGGCCGTCGACGCCATCCACGCCAGCCTGCCCAATCCGGGGCAGTAAGCGCGCCCTCCTGGCGGCGCAGGCCGCCGCCAGGCTCCCCCCTCACCGCAGATAGTCGTATTTATGCAACAGCTGGCAATTTACTGCTGTGCAGCATTGCGGCCTTGCCCTGCGCGGTCGTATGCTGAAAACGAGGCTATATGCGCTACTCGCGCCATGTTGACGTCTTTCAGATATTTATTGCATATCGATAGACAGAACGATTCGTAAGCACGCCGCGTGCCCACTGTTAATCTGATTGCATCATCGGACCGCCATGGTCCGCGCAACCACCAACCGAAGAGATATCGTCGATGAGTTCAAGCACCGCCCGTTCCCAGCTTCCCGCCCTCCCCGTCAAAACCGTTATCGCCGCCAGCCTGATCGCCTGCTTCAGCCTGCCGATGCTGGCGCAAGCGCAGCAAGAACTGCCGGCCGAAGGCGAATTGCAGTCGGTCGTGGTCACCGGCACCTTCGCCAAGAACCGCCGCACCATCGATTCCGAATCGCCGATCGACATCCTCACGTCGCGCGACTTGCAAAGCACGGGTTCGGGCGAACTGGCCACCGTGCTGGCGCGCCTGCTGCCATCGCTGAACTTTGCCCGCGCCACGGGCGCCGACGCCAGCGACGCCGTGCGTCCGGCGCAATTGCGCGGCCTGTCACCGGACCAGACCCTGGTGCTGGTGAACGGCAAGCGCCGCTACACGTCGGCCGTCGTCAACGTCAACGGTTCCCTGGGCCGCGGCTCGGCGCCCGTCGACCTGAACGCCATCCCGCTGGCCGCCATCGACCACGTGGAAGTGCTGCGCGATGGCGCGGCGGCCCAGTACGGTTCCGATGCGATCGCCGGCGTGATCAACATCATCCTGAAAAAAGGCGCGGCCGGCGGCGATATCGAAGTGGGCTATGGCCAGACGCAGGAACGCGACGGCAAGCAAAAATCCATCAAGGGTTCGGCCGGCTTCGCCCTGGGCGACGACGGCTGGGTGCGCGTCTCGGCGGAAGTGGCGGAACGCGATCCGACCAACCGCGCCGGCGCCGACTTCCGCAATCCGCTGGAGCCGCGCTACGGCAAGGTCAACCAGCGCTACGGCGACCCGGAAAGCAAGCCGGCGACGATTTTCCTCAACAGCGAATACCGCATCAGCGACAATATCGACTGGTATGCCTTCGGCAACTATGGCAAGCGCGACACCTCGGCCGCCGCCACCTGGCGCACGGCGCTGATCCAAGATTCCGTCACCAAGGCGTACTCGCAGCGCACGCCAATCTTCCCGGAAGGCTTCTTGCCGCTGCAAAACAGCACCCTGACGGACCAGTCGATCGTCACGGGCTTGCGCGGTGAAGCGGCTGGCTGGCGCTGGGACGCCAGCCTGAACTATGGCAGCAACAAATTCGAACTGGACCTGGACAACACGGTCAACCAGTCGCTGGGCGCGAACAGCCCCACGCATTTCTATGCAGGCTCGCTGAAAAACGAGCAGACCGTCTTCAACCTCGATGCGGCGCGCGAATTTCCCGTGTCTTACTTTACGGGTCCGCTGACGGTGGCCGTCGGCGCCGAAGCGCGCCATGAAAAGTACAGCATTGGCGCCGGCGACGCAGCGTCGTACACGGGCGGCGGCTCGCAAGGCTTTGCCGGCTTCCGCCCTGTCAACGCGGGCAGCCATTCACGCCACAACGAATCGATCTATGTCAACCTGGAAGCGGAAGCGACGAAGAAACTGTCGGGCGGCGTGGCCCTGCGCCATGAGCGCTACAGCGATTTCGGCAGCACCACCTCGGCCAAGGGTTCCGCGCGCTATGCGTTCACGGACGCGCTGTCCCTGCGCGGCACCGTGTCGAGCGGTTTCCGCGCGCCATCGCTGGCACAGCAGTACTACACCATCACCACCACCAACTTCCAGGTCATCAACGGCAACAATACGGCCATCGAGACGGGCACCTTCGCCGTGAATACGCCGCAGGCGCGCGCATTGGGCGCACAGGATCTGAAACCGGAAAAAGCCCGCAACTACAGCCTGGGCCTGCAGTTCCAGCCTAACCGCAACTTCACCACCAGCATCGATGCCTACCGCATCGACATCGACAACCGCATCCTGTTCTCGGCCAACCTGGCGCTGAACGACAAGCTCAAGGCCCAGCTGGCAACGCAAGGCTCGACCGTGGGTGCGGCGCGCTACTTCACCAACGCCGTCGACACGCGCACGGAAGGCGTGGACATCGTCAGTACCTACCGCATCGACCTTCAGGACAAGGACCGCCTCGACCTCACCGTGGCGTACAACCACAACAAGAGCACGGTACAGAAAATCGCCGACAATCCGGCCATCCTGACGGCCAACAACCTGAAACTGATCGACCGCCAGAGCATCGACCGCATCACGGTGGCGTCGCCGAAGGACAAGTTCAGCCTGGCCGCCGACTACGGCTTCGGCATCTGGAATGCGCACGGCGTCGTGACGCGCTACGGCAGCTTCACCGTGCCGCAAAATGACGTCAAGCTGGACCAGACGTATGACCCGCAATGGGTGCTGGACGTGTCCGGCTCCGTAAAACTGGGCAAGAACTGGCGCCTGGTGGCCGGCATCGACAACGTCACCAACCGCTACCCGGCGCAAGTGACGAGCGCGGGCAACCTGAACGTCAACGGCACCCAGCCCTACAGCATCTTCGCGCCGAACGGCTTCAACGGCCGCTACTACTACGCCAAGGCTGGCTATAGCTGGTAAATAACGCTCTGCCATGCAAAAAGCCCGGAACGCATCGCGTTTCCGGGCTTTTTCACGTCTTGCGCCCGCAGGCGCTGCAAGCTCAGGCGCGGCGGCGGCGCGCGGCAAAACCGACCAGGCCCAAGCCCAGCAGCATCATGCCGTAGGTCGCTGGCTCAGGCACGGCCGAGACCGAATTGAACGCGCGGAAATTGCTCAGGCCACGCGGCAGGTTGCCCAGGCTGAAAACCGTATTGGCGGCCAGCGGCGTGTCCCAGTGGAACAACAGTTCGCCACGGCCATAATGCACGGCCAAGTAGTCAAAGCTGGAGTTGACGGTGAACGAACCGGACTTGTTGCTGGCCAGGTCGCCCTGGGCGGCAAAGACCAACGAGCCGGTGCCGCTCGATGGCAGGCCGAACTTGCTGCTTACCAGGCTCTTGATGGCGGCCGCACTTTGCGCGCCGGACGGGTTGGCGCCGTCATAGACCCAGACCGAGTCCGCTGCCACGCTGCCGTAGGTGACGGTCTTGCCGCCCACCAGGAAGCCGCTCATGGCAGGATCGGTGACTTCCACCCAGCTTGCAGCCTGGGCCAATGGCGCCAGGCAAGCCGAGACAGCAAGGCAGAGACCCAGCACAGCACGTTTAGTCATATTCATGATTTCCCCTATTGATCAATTTCAAAAATTACAATGTTGATTATATTTTTGTTATATTTCTTTGCGATTGGGCAAAAGATATCATTCAAGAAATCAGAATGCAATAAAAGAAACATCTTCAGTCATTGAAAATTTCAATCGCTCTCATGCATTGATTGCATCAGCCCGCTTTGCGCGGCGTCATGCTTCGTGGGATTTGTTCCGGGAGATTGGCGGGTTGGACTGAAGTGTTGTTAATTCACACCAGCGAAAACGTCGTTCAGGCAAGCCCGGCCGGCGTTATCGCGCGCCGTTTTGCGCCAGCGCAGACAAACGCCATGCTTCCTGCCGGACGGCCCGACACCGCACCCTATCATGCATGCTCCTGCCTACATTCATCACGGAGCACGCCATGCTGACTTTAAGCAAATTGAGTCCCTCCATCACCGACATGATCCGTTTCGACCATAGCCACGTGCTGCTGGCCTTCCACCAGTACACCACCAGCAAGAAACCTGCCGTCAAGAAAGCGCTGGCCGAAACCATCTGCAGCGCGCTGGAAATCCATGCGAACCTGGAAGAGGAAATTTTTTATCCGCAGATGCGCCTGCTCGATGGCGACGCGGCGGTACGCCAGAAAAGCGTGCCCGAGCATCAGGAAATGCGCCGCCTGATCGCCGAATTGCGCGCGACGGATGCCGCCGCCACGCGCCATGACGCCTTGCTGCTGGAACTGATGCGCGACGTGCTGCACCATGTGGCCGATGAGGAAACCGTGCGCCTGCCGGAAGCGGAAGCGCAGCTGACAGCAAGGCGCTTGAGCGAGCTGGGTGCGCAGATGACACAGCGCCGCATGGCCCTGGTCAAGCCGCAAGCGGGCAAGATCGCCGCCAATACGCTGATCGGTTTTTCCGGCAGCACCGCTGCGTGGATCATGGGGGCGGCCGGCGTGCTGGTGGCGGCCAGGCTGTTTGCCCGCAAGGCGGCCTGAACTGGCCTGGAGAGTAGCCAGGCCGGCGGGCAATCAGCTACCATGGGAGCTCTTCGACTCCCATGACGGACCACCATGCCCAGCTGGCACTTGGCCGACGCCGCCGAACTGGCGGCGCGCCACCCCTACACCTTCTATAAATCGCCGCCCGAGGCCATCGCCCAGGTGCGACCGGGCGAGGTGGTCAAGCTGATCTTCGCCTTCCACAGCGACGACCCGCAAGCGCCGGGCGCCGAGCGCATGTGGGTGCTGGTCGATACGGTCGAACCGCATGGGCACTTCACCGGCAAGCTCGACAACATGCCCGGCTACATTGCCGATTTGCATGCCAAAGACCCCATCGCCTTCGATGCGCGCCACATCATCAATACGCAGCACGACGATGACGACAACCTCGTCAACCGCTACGCGGGCCTGTGCTTCGTGACGAAAAAAGTGCTGGAAGACGGCGCGCCCGTCGGCTATCTGTACCGCGAGGAGCCGGACAACGAAAGCGACAGCGGCTGGCGCTTCACGGCCAACGACGAGAGCGACGACTACATGAACGACAGCGCCAACGTGGCCCTCGTGTCGCTGGGCGCCGTGCTCAGTGTGGACGACCGTTTTATTGCGCTGCTGGATGCGCCTGCCGGGTCGGCCTATGCCTTCGACCACAACACGCAGCAATTCGTGGCGGTGGACGAATGACAACTGATGAATTGAAGGATTTTTGCGCGGCCCTGCCCGGCGCGCAAGCCGTGCTGTACGGCCCGCCGTCGAATATCCTCGTGGTTGAGGTGAGCGGCAAGAAATTTGCCTATTTCAAGACCAGCGCGCCCGAGCAGTGGCGCTTCAGCCTGCGGGTCAGCGCCGAGCGTTTTATCGAGCTGACGGACATGCCCGGCGTCAAACCGGCCCGTTACATGGGCCGCTTTCACTGGGTGACCATCGTCGACGTAACGCGCTTCCCCGCAGATTACCTGGCAGAACTGGTGCGCGATAGCTACGCGCGCGCCGTGGCCAGCCTGACGCGCGCGCAGCGGGCGGCCATCGCCTAGAGCGCTTCCTCGCCCGCCATGGCGCGGTCGATGTCTTCACGCGTCAGGTCCGGCGCCAGTTGCAGGATGAACTCGTAGGCGTAGGCGCGCAGGTAGGCGCCGCGGCGCACGGCCAAGCGCGTCGTGTTGGTGGCGAACAGATGCGACGCTTCCACGGCCCTCAAACCCTTGTCGCGGCCATGATCGAAGGCCATCGAGGCCACGATGCCCACGCCCAGGCCCAGCGCCACGTACTGCTTGATGACGTCCGAATCCATGGCGGTGAGGATGATATCGGTCGTCACGCCCGCCTTGGCGAACGCATCGTCGATATGGCCGCGGCCCGTGAAACCCTTGTCGTAGGTAATCAACGGATATTTCGCCAGGTCTTCCAGGCGGATCGGCGAGTGATCGAGCAGCGGATGGCCGTCCGGCACGACGATCAGATGGCTCCAGCGGTAGCACGGGAACGACACGAGGTCGGGGAACTGGCTCAAGCCTTCCGTGGCGATGCCGATATCGGTCTTGCCCGACAGCACCCATTCCGCGATGTGTTCGGGCGCGCTTTGCTGCAGCGCGATGCGCACGTCGGGGAAGGCGGCGCGGAAGCCCTGCACCACTTTCGGCAGCGCATAGCGCGCCTGCGTGTGCGTGGCCGCCACGGATAGCGTCCCGCTGGTCTGGCCGCTGTACTCGAGGCTGGCCTGCTGCAGGTTTTCCGCCTCGATCAAGAGCCGGTCGACGATCTTCAGGATGCCCTTGCCCGGCTCCGTCAAGCCCGTCAAACGCTTGCCGTTGCGCTCGAAAATCACCACGCCCAGCTCATCTTCCAGTTCGCGGATTTGCCGGCTCACGCCCGGCTGCGACGTGAACAGGGCGTTGGCCACTTCCGTCAGGTTATAGCCGCGGCGGGCCGCTTCGCGGATCGAGCGCAATTGTTGAAAATTCATAGTGTTCCAGCCTCTCAGGTTCTTGTCGGTTCAACGAACACGTGCAAGCGTTTCGGGCGCACGACCAGGGTCTCGCCCTCTTTCAGCTGCAGATGCGTAAAACGCTCGTTCGACATCACCGCCTCGATCAGTTCGCTGTTATCGACGCGCTGCAAGTCCAGCTGGGCCAGCGGGCCGATCGCATGCGCGCGGCTCAGCTTGACGACGATGCCTTCCGCACCCTGCGTGTAGCGGTCGATTTCCAGGTCGTGCGGACGCACATAGGCCGTGCCCTTGCTGTCGCTCACGCCCGCATAGTCGGGTACTTCGAAGCTGGCGTCGCCGGTGGCCATCACGCCGTCATGCACGCGGCCGTGGAACAGGTTGACGTTGCCGAGGAAGCCATACACGAAGGGCGAAGCCGGGTGGTTGTAGACTTGCTCGGGGGAACCGAGTTGCTCGACCGTGCCCTTGTTCATCAGCACGACCTGGTCCGCCACTTCCAGCGCTTCTTCCTGGTCGTGCGTGACGAAAATGCTGGTCACGTGCAAGTCGTCATGCAGGCGGCGCAGCCAGCGGCGCAATTCCTTGCGCACCTTGGCGTCAAGCGCACCGAACGGCTCGTCGAGCAGCAGCACGCGCGGCTCGACAGCCAGGGCGCGCGCTAGGGCGATACGCTGGCGTTGCCCGCCAGACAGCTGCGGCGGATAGCGGTCGGCCAGCCAATCGAGCTGCACCAGCTCCAGCAAATCTTTCACTTTACGGCGGATCTGGTCTTCCGACGGGCGCTCGCTGCGCGACTTCACGCGTAAACCAAAGGCCACGTTTTCAAACACGGTCATGTGCTTGAACAGCGCATAGTGCTGGAACACGAAACCGACTTGCCGCTCGCGCACGTGGCGATTCGACGCGTCTTCCGCGTCCAGCAGCACTTGCCCGCTGTCCGGATGTTCCAGACCGGCGATGATGCGCAGCAAGGTGGTCTTGCCGCAGCCGGACGGACCCAGCAGGGCCGTCAGTTCGCCGGCGGGAAAGTCCAGCGAGATATTGTCGAGGGCGACGAAATCGCCGAAGCGCTTGTGGATGTTTTTAACTGCGATGGTCATATCAGTGCTCCGTAGAACGTAAGGCGGAATCGTCGGCGTCGCTCTCGTTCAAACGCCACTCAATAAAAGCTTTCAAGGCCAGGGTCACCAGCGCCAGCAGGGCCAGCAGGGAGGCGACGGCAAATGCGGCGGCAAAGTTGTACTCGTTGTACAAAATTTCGACTTGCAGCGGCATGGTGTTGGTTTCGCCGCGGATATGGCCCGAGACCACGGACACGGCGCCGAACTCGCCCATGGCGCGCGCATTACACAGGATCACGCCATACAGCAGACCCCACTTGATGTTCGGCAAGGTGACCCGGCGGAAAGTGTTCCAGCCCGACGCGCCCAGCACGATGGCGGCCTCTTCCTCTTCGCTGCCCTGCGACTGCATCAGCGGGATCAGTTCGCGCGCCACGAACGGGAAGGTGATGAAAATGGTGGCCAGCACGATGCCGGGCACGGCGAACAGAATCTTGATGTCGTGCGCCTGCAGCCACGGGCCGAACCAGCCCTGGGCGCCAAACATCAGCACGTAGATCAGGCCGGAAATCACGGGCGAGACGGAAAACGGCAAGTCGATCAAGGTCAGCAAGATGCTCTTGCCGCGGAAGTCGAACTTGGCGATGCACCAGGAAGCGGCCACGCCGAATACCAGGTTCAGCGGCACGGCGATGGCGGCCGTGATCAAGGTCAATTTAATCGCAGAAATCGCGTCCGGGTCGATGATGGCGGCGATGTACGCTTCCCAGCCCTTCTTGAACGCTTCCGCAAACACGGCCACCAGGGGCACGATGAGGAAGGCCGTCAGGAACAGCAAGGCGATGGTGATCAAGACCGTGCGCACCCACAGTGGTTCCAGCACAACGGGGCCGACATTCGGTTCGAAGCGGCGCGCCGTCGGCAGCGCCTTGTCCACGCCAGCGGCGGCAGTCGTATTCGTACTCATGATTTCTTCGCCTTTCCGCGCGTCCATGCTTGCAGCAAGTTAATCGTCAACAACAGCAAAAAGGAGACCACCAGCATCACCACGGCGATGGCCGTGGCGCCTGCGTAATCGTATTGCTCCAGCTTGGTAATAATGAACAGCGGCGTGATTTCCGACACCATCGGCATATTGCCGGCGATAAAGATCACGGAACCGTACTCGCCCGTGGCGCGGGCGAAGGCCAGCGCAAAGCCCGTCAGCAAGGATGGCAAAATCGTGGGGAAGATGACGCGGATAAACGTTTGCAGGGAATTGGCGCCCAGGCTGGCGGCCGCTTCTTCCAGTTCCTTTTCCGCGTCTTCCAGCACCGGTTGCACGGTACGCACGACGAAGGGCAAGCCGATGAAGGTCAGCGCCACCACCACGCCCAGCGGCGTGAACGCCACCTTGATGCCCAGCACGCCTTCGATGAACTGGCCGAACCAGCCGTTCGACGAATACAAGGCCGTCAGGGTGATGCCGGCCACGGCCGTCGGCAAGGCGAACGGCAAGTCGACGAGCGCATCGATGATGCGCTTGCCGGGGAATTTATAGCGCACCAGCACCCAAGCCAGGATGCCGCCAAACACCACGTTCAACAGGGCCGCGATCAGCGAGGCGCCAAACGTCAGGCGGTACGACGCCATCACGCGATCGGACGTGACGGCGCTGAAGAAGGCGTCCCATGTCATGGTGAAGGTCTTCAGGAACACCGACGACAGCGGGATGAGAACGATCAGGGCCAGGTAAAAGAGCGTGAAGCCCAGAGACAGCTTAAACCCCGGCATGACCCGAAACGGCGCTCCGCGCGCCTTGAGCGGTGCTGCTGATGCTGCAGACATAGAAACCCCTTCTTATTACATTTTTGAGTTATAGGGCGCAATAATCACATGCAACCGTTATAAAAAGAACTAACCATTTCTCATTTGCTTAGATGGATTTTGCATACTTGCTGGCGGAATCTGCGGACGAAAAAAAACGCACCGGACAGGTGCGTTTTTATGAAAGCTGAAACGTTTATTTATTTGGCTGCGGCGTCAGACGAAGATAAGGTTTCGCTGCCGTAAAGCCCTTCGGATACTTCTGCTTGATCACGTCCGGGTCTTGCACGGTCAATGGAATGATGACGTCGTCGCCGTCTTTCCAGTTGCCTGGCGTGGCCACCGTGTAGCAGTCCGTCAGTTGCAGGGCGTCGATGACGCGCAGGATTTCATTGAAGTTGCGGCCCGTGCTCAGCGGATACGTGAGGATCAGCCGTACTTTCTTGTTCGGGTCGATGATGAAGACGGAGCGCACGGTGGCCGTGACGGATTGCTCCGGGTGGATCATGTCATACAGCACCGATACTTTCTTGTCCACGTCGGCGATGATGGGGAAGCCCACGACCGTGTTTTGCGTCTCTTCGATATCCTTGATCCAGCTCTTGTGCGACTCGGCCGCGTCCACGGACAGGGCGATGGCCTTCACATTGCGCTTGTCGAATTCCGGCTTGAGCTTGGCCGTCAGGCCCAGTTCCGTCGTGCACACGGGGGTAAAGTCGGCCGGGTGGGAGAACAGCACCACCCAGGAATTGCCAGCCCACTCATGGAACTTGAGCGGACCGATCGAGCTGTCTTGTTCAAAATCAGGGGCGACATCGCCCAGGCGTAAAGTCATCGTGATCTCCTGTGAGGTTATGTGGCAATCGAATTCGTCGAATCAGGCTGCCTGACGGTGGCGCTTGTCGCTTTGCGCCAGATCAAACAGCGTTTGCAATTGCGCCTGGCCGTAGACCCAGTCGCCAAGGCGCGACTCGGCGTTGATATGGCCCAGCGCACCGCCATCAATATACTTGCAATTCCAGCGCCGTGCCCACTGCGCCGCGTGCTCGGCCGTCATCCACGGATCGGTCTGGCTGGCGATCAGGATGCCGGGGCAAGGCAGCCGCTTTTGCGGCAATGCCTTCGCCACGCCAAACTTGTCCGGATCGGCCGGCCCCACCAGCAGCACGCCGGCCACGCCCTGCGGGTCCCGAGCCAGGCTGTGCGCCGTCGTCAGGCAGCCGAAGCTGTGGGCGACGATCAGGGTCGGGCGCGCATCCTGCCGCCGCACCTGGTCCAGGCGCGCCGACCAGGTGGCCAGGTCGGGCGCGTTCCAGTCGTCCTGCTCGACCCGCTCGAATTGCGGATACAGGCGCTGCCAGCGGCTCTGCCAGTGTTCGGGACCGCTGTTATGCAAGCCCGGCACGATCAGTACCCGGTAATCAGAAAAGCTGCGCAGCGCCATGATGTGTCCTTTTAGTAACGGTCTGGCAATCGTGCCATCCGGTATTACTTGGGCTGGTAGATCTGGTCGAAGATGCCGCCATCGGCAAAGTGCGCCTTCTGTGCGGCCGTCCAGCCGCCAGCCACTTGCTCGATGGTGAACAGGTTGACCTTGGCGAACTGCGACGCGTATTTCTTCGCCGCCTTGTCCGTTGCCGGACGGTAGTAATTTTTCGCGATGATGTCTTGCGCTTCATCCGTGTACAGGTAGTTCAGGTAAGCCTCGGCCACCTTGCGCGTACCATGCTTGTCGGCAAATTTGTCGACGACGGCGACAGGCGGCTCGGCCAGGATGCTGACGGATGGCGTGATGATGTCGAACTTGGTCGGGCCCAGTTCCTTGACGGCCAGATAAGCCTCGTTTTCCCAAGCGATCAGCACGTCGCCGATGCCGCGCTCGACGAAGGTGGTGGTGGCGCCGCGCGCGCCGGAATCGAGCACGGGCACGTTCTTGTACAGTTTGCCGAGGAAATCCTTGGCCTTCGCTTCATTGCCGCCCGGCTGGCGCAATGCATAGCCCCAGGCTGCCAGATGGTTCCAGCGGGCGCCGCCCGAAGTTTTCGGGTTCGGCGTGATGACGGACACGCCCGGCTTGATCAGGTCGTTCCAATCCTTGATGCCTTTCGGGTTGCCCTTGCGCACCAGAAACACGATGGTCGAGGTGTAAGGCGAGCTGTTGTGCGCCAAACGCTTTTGCCAGTCGGCGGCCAGCAGCTTGTGCTCGGCCAGCGCATCGATGTCGTAGGCGAGGGCCAGGGTGACCACGTCCGCTTCCAGACCGTCGATGACGGCGCGCGCCTGCTTGCCGGAACCGCCGTGCGATTGCTTGATCTTGACGTTGTCGCCCGTCTTGCCTTTCCACTCCTTGGCAAATGCCGTATTCACATCCTGGTACAGCTCGCGCGTCGGATCGTACGACACGTTAAGCAGGGTGATATCGGCAGCCTGCGCCGTTTGCAAAAGGGCAAACGCGCTGATGGCGGCGGCAATGATGATTTTTTTCGACAGCATCTAAGATCCCCGTATGGTTGAACTTGCAGAGCCACCAGATTACGGCGCCATGGCCGCAAAGAGAACGAAGCGTTTCGCCGTTTGATATGCGATTTCCGCATATAGCCGACACGCATCGGGGATTTAGTGCCTAATAAAAGCGGTTAAACAATACAACGGCCCAGGTGGCGAAGGCCAGGATGCACGTCAGCAGCACAGCGGCGCTGCCGAAATCCTTGGCATTTTTCGACAGCGGATGGCGTTCGAGCGAAATGCGGTCAACCACGGCTTCGATTGCCGAATTGATCAGTTCGACGATCAGCACCAGCAGCAGCACGCCGATCAGCACCAGCTTTTCAAACGCGGAAATGCGCAGCAGCAAGGCGATCACCGTGCCGACGACGAACAGGCCCAGCTCCTGGCGGAACGCGTGTTCGTGGCGCCAGGCCGCCTTCAAGCCATCGAGCGAGTAGAAAAAGGCGGAAAAAATCCGTTTCAAGCCGCTTTTGCTCTTGAATTCATTCACAGGTTGCATAGTTTTCCAGGGTTCCAAGTACGTCCAGCCGCCAATTATGAGGGTCAATATGAGAATTGTGACAATTTATTCGCTGAATATCTCGGAACATTTCACTATTTTTTCACATCATGGTATAAAGAAGCATGAATACTGCATTGCACCAAATCCATCATGAAAATTGAACCGGTCGCTGCCCCGAAGACGACGATCCAGGTGATCGAGCGCATGGTCGCCCTGCTCGATGCCCTGGCCAAATATTCCGACCCGGTCAGCCTGAAGGAATTGTCCAAAGTATCGGGCCTGCACCCCTCGACGGCGCACCGCATCCTCAACGACATGGTGCTGACGCGTTTTGTCGACCGCATCGAACCTGGCACGTACCGGCTGGGCATGCGCCTGCTGGAACTGGGCAATGTGGTGAAAAGCCGCCTCAGCGTGCGCGAAGCGGCGCTGGACTTCATGCGCCAGCTGCACAAGAAAACCCAGCAAACGATCAACCTGTCCGTGCGCCAGGGCGACGAGATCGTCTACATCGACCGCGCCTTTTCCGAACGCTCGGGCATGCAGGTGGTGCGCGCCATCGGCGGCCGCGGCCCGCTGCACCTGACCTCGACCGGCAAGCTGTTCCTCTCCGTCGATGAGCCGAAAGCCATCCGAGCGTATGCCACGCGCACGGGCTTGGCCGGGCACAACAAGAATTCCATCACGGATCTGCAAAAGCTCGAGCGCGAACTGAGCCTGGTGCGCGAACGCGGCTATGCGCGCGACAATGAAGAGCTGGAACTGGGCGTGCGCTGCATGGCCGCCGGCATCCGCGACGATTCCGGCAAGCTGATCGCGGGCCTGTCGATCTCGGCGCCAGCCGACCGCCTGCAGGATGAGTGGCTGGTGGACCTGGTGGAAACGGCCAACCAGATTTCAGTGACTTTGGGGTTTATACCCCAAGACTAAAGAAGCAGGGCAGCAACGCCGCCCTGTTTCTTTTAGCCGCCTGGCAGACTCATGTTGGCAGGTTTTAAAGCCTCCAGCCACTTGCGCATGCGGCCCGCATCGGCCGTGCGCGACTGTTTTCCCTTGGAATCGAGGAAAACCATGATCACGGCCCGTCCTTCGATGACAGCCTGCATCATCAGGCAACGTCCCGCCTCATTGATAAAGCCCGTCTTTTGCAAGCCGATTTCCCAGCCCGGGTTGGCCACCAGATGATTCGTATTGCCAAACTGCATGGGCTGGCCGCTGGCTTCGACGATGGCTTTCGGGTCCGTCGAGTACTCGCGCAGCAGCGGATGGCGGAAAGCGGCCATGGCCAGCTTGCCCAGGTCGCGCGCGCTGGCCACGTTCATTTTTGACAGGCCACTGGAATCGACGTAATGCGTATCCATCATGCCCAGCTGGCGCGCCTTGCTGTTCATGGCGTCGACAAATGCCGACAAGCCGCCCGGATAATTGCGGCCCAGCGCCGAGGCGGCCCGGTTTTCCGAACTCATCAGGGCGATGTGCAGCATATTTGCGCGTGTCAATTGCGAACCCACTTTCAGGCGCGAGCTGCTGAACTTCGCGCGGTCGACGTCCTCGTCCGTGATCGTCAGCAATTCATCCATGTCCTGATGCGCTTCGACCACCACCAGACCCGTCATCATCTTGGTGATGGAGGCGATGGGCAGGGCGACATTCGAATTCTTTTCAAACAGCACTTCCGAATTGGCCTGGTCCAGCACCAGCGCCACGCTCGACTTGAGGTCGAGCGGATCGCGCGTGAGGTTCAGGCCGGCCAGGTCGCCCATGGTGGGCATCGGTGCGGCCATGGGCACGGCCACGCTGCTGATTTTTTGATAGATGACCTTGCGTTTGCCACGCACCATGACGACCCGGCGCACGCTCTTTTCGCGCGGCGCGGCCGTCGCGCCCTTGCGCAGCACGACTTTGACTTTCTTGGTGTTGTGTTTCTTGGAGGCTGAGGATTTGCCGTTCGCTTCCTTGGCGTGCACGGCCGCAGCCGGCGCCAGTGCAAACAGCAGGGAAGCCAGGACACCCAGCGCAAGTTTAAACTTAGCCATTCGATAATTCCCCGTGAAGCTGTTGCCTTATTGCAGTGTAGCGAAATGCAGAGTAATCGCAAGCCTATTTAACAGTTACGACAGTATTTATTGCAGTACTGAAATACAAATCGTTAGCGATCAGCAAACAAGCTCATCCTTAATCGGCTATTTGCCTGTGCGCATCGCCAGTAATGCCTATTTGTCCATGAATTTAACAAAGCCGGCCAGCGGCTCGCGTTCCGTGCTCAGGCGGTTCTCGATTTTGTCCGGATCGGCATAGCCAAGGGCCATGCCGCACACCACCATTTCGCTGGCCGGCACGCCCAGTTCGTCGCGAATGATGTCATGGTAATGGATGAAGGCCGCCTGCGGGCACGTGTCGAGCCCGCGCGCGCGCGCCGCCAGCATGATATTTTGCAAGAACATACCGTAGTCGAGCCAGGAACCCTGTTCCAGCACCCGTTCGATGGTAAAGATCAAGCCGACGGGCGCATCGAAAAACTGGAAATTGCGTCCATGCTGGGCAGCCATGCCGACCGTATCGCCCCGCTCCAGGCCCAGCAGCTGATACAGGTCCAGGCCGATCTTGCGGCGGCGTTCGATGAACGGCGCCGTCCACTGGCGCGGGTAATAGATATACGACGCCGTGCGCGCGGGCGCATCGGGCGCCTTCGGTGCGGCATAGACGTCGAGGATGCGGCGCGACAGCCGCGCGCGCGCCTCGCCCGACAGCACATACACTTTCCACGGCTGCATGTTCGCGCCCGAGGGCGCGCGCGCCGCCACTTCCAGGATGCGCGCGATATCGTCCTGCGCCACCGGCGTGGGCAAAAAGGCGCGAATCGAACGACGCGACAGAATGACGGCGTCGACGGTTTGCTGCGCCGCCTGTGTTTCAGATGCTTGCTTGTTCACTGCCCTGCTCTCCTGCTCTCTACTTCTTGACGACAAACACCACGCCAACCACGGCCACCAGCATGCCGGCGATGCCCAGCATATTGAATGCTTCGCCAAACATCAGCCAGGCCATCACGGCCGTCGTGGGCGGCGTCAGGTACAGCAAGCCCGTCACTTTCGTGGCGTCGCTGCGGCGGATCAGGGCGAACAGCAGGAAGATGGCGCCGATGGACAGCACGAGTACCGACCACAGCAAGGCGCCGATGAAATTCGCCGTCCATTGCACATTGCTGAAATGCAGGTCCAGCCCTTCGTAATATAGGGCGAATGGCAAGACCACGACGATGGAGGCGGCAAACTGCACCACCGTGCCGGTGCGCAAGTCGAATTGCGGACAGTGGCGTTTTTGGTACATGGTGCCTGCCGTCATTGACAGCAGGGCGAACACGCACAGCAGCACGCTTTCCACGGTCAGGCCCACGAGGTTGATCTTCGCATACACGACGAGGGCCACGCCCAGCAAGCCGAAGAACAGGCCCAGCCACTGGCGCGGGCGCACGGATTCACCGATCAGCGGTGCGGCGCAGGCCGTCAACACGGGCTGCATGCCCACGATCAGGGCGGACAGGCCAGCCGGCATGCCCAGCTTGATGGCGCACCAGACGCCGGCCAGATAGCCCGCTTGCATCAAGATGCCGGCAACGGCGATCTGGCGGAACTGTCCCACGGGCCACGGCGCGCGCAACAGCAGCACCAGCGGCAGCAGGATCACCAGCACCCCCAGGAAGCGCAGCAGCAAAAAGGTCAGCGGGGGCGCGTATGGCAGGCCGAACTTGGCGACGATAAAACCTGTGCTCCATAACAACACAAAGAAGCCAGGCAAGGCCATCGGCGTCAGAGTGGTCAGAAAAGAGGCTTTGCCGCTGGCGCCAGCCGCGGCGGGAAGATTGGACATGGTATCAACTCGGGAAACAGGATCGGCACCGGAGCGCTGTGCCAGTGCGGGAGGCAAAGTCTAGCATGCTGCGCCGCGATCGTCCCCGTAGCCGCTGGAAATGATAGTTTAGGCATAAACCATTGACACCTAGAAATCAAATATTTCTCTTTAGAAACAATGACTTTTGATGCAAATCTATTCAATTGTTGCATCGCACAAGAAACGCTTGACTTCGTTTTTTTTAACCGTAGAATAGGGTTTGTTGCGTTGCACAATTCTTGTTCAGCTTGAAAAATTTAGATTCACCTGCTTTCCCAAACGGTACACGCAGCATCAAATTAACCAGATTTCGATTTTTTGGAGATTTATATGTTTTCAATTCCTGAGCAATTTTCGTCCGCTACCAAAGCCAACCTGGAAGCCCAATTCGCCCTGTTCTCGTCGCTGACGGGCAAAGCCTTCGAAGGCATCGAAAAGATCGTCGAACTGAACCTGACCGCCGCCAAAGCGACCCTGGAAGAATCGACCGCCGCCGCCAAGCAATTGCTGTCGGCAAAAGATCCACAAGAATTCTTCTCGCTGAGCGCTGCTCAAGCCCAGCCTAGCGCCGAAAAAGCCATCGCTTACGGCCGTCACCTGGCTGCCATCACGTCCGGCACCCAAGCCGAGTTCAGCAAAGCAGCTGAATCGCAAATCGCTGAAACCAACCGCAAGGTAATTTCGCTGGTGGAAGAAGTTACCAAGAACGCGCCAGCCGGTTCGGAAAACGCCGTCGCCATCCTGAAAAGCGCCATCGGCAACGCCAACGCAGGCTACGAGCAATTCTCGAAAACCAGCAAGCAAGCCGTCGAAGCCATCGAAGCGAACCTGGCATCGGCCGTGAACCAGTTCACGCAAGCAGCTGAAAAAGTCGTGCCACGCGCTGCCGCCAAGTAATTCCTGCGCGACCGCTACGGCGGTCCGCTGCACTAGCTCCTCCAGGCATCCATCCCGTACTTCCCCGACGGATGCCATTATGCCCCAGCCCAGCTGGGGCATTTTTTATGCGCGCTTACTCGCCCAGATACGCCGCCTTCACGCGCGGGTCATCGAGCATGGCGGCCGCGTTACCGCCCATGGTGACCAGGCCGGAATCCATCACATAGCCGCGGTGCGCCGCTTGCAGGGCCAAACGGGCATTCTGTTCGACCAGCAAGATCGTGATGCCTTCGGACGACACCTTGCGGATTACCTCGAAGATTTTCTCGACCATGATGGGCGACAGGCCCATCGACGGCTCGTCGAGCAGCAGCAATTTCGGATGACTCATCAAGGCCCTCGCCATGGCCAGCATCTGCTGCTCGCCGCCCGACAGGGTGCCGGCCATCTGCGCCGCCCGTTCTTTCAGGCGCGGAAACACGTCGAACCACTTGGCGATATCGTCCTCGACACCGGCCTTGTCCGTGCGCGTGTAAGCGCCCATCATGAGGTTTTCGCGGATCGACATGCGGGTAAACACGCCCCGCCCTTCCGGCACCATGGCCAGTTTTCTTTCCACCAAATGAAACGATTTCGTCCCCTTGAGCGATTCGCCCAGGTAACTGATCGTACCTTCGACCTTGCAGGCCGGCAAAGTGCCCGTGATGGCTTTCAAGGTCGTCGTCTTGCCGGCGCCGTTCGCGCCGATCAGGGCGATCAGCTCGCCCTCGTTCACTTCCAGGTCGATGCCTTTCACGGCCTTGATGCCGCCGTAGGCCACGTGCAAGCCCGATACCTTCAATACATTCTTGTTCAAGCCATCGTTACTCATGCGTGCGATCCTCCCAGATAAGCCTCGATGACGGCCGGGTTCTGTTGTATTTCGGCCGGCAAGCCTTCGGCGATGCGCTTGCCATACTCGAGCACCGTGATGCGGTCGCACAATCCCATCATCAGTTTCACGTCGTGCTCGATCAACAGCACGGTCTTGCCTTCAGCCTTGATTTTCACCAACAGCTCGCGCAGGGCCAGCTTTTCCGTCGCGTTCATGCCGGCCGCCGGCTCGTCGAGCGCCAGCAGTTGCGGGTCGGTGGCCAGCGCGCGGGCGATTTCCAGGCGCCGCTGGTCGCCGTACGACAAAAAGCGCGCCGTGCGGCTGGCGAACTGGGCGATGCCGACGAAGTCGAGCAGCTCCATGGCCCGCTTGCGGATCGACGCCTCTTCCTCGCGCGCCGCCTTGTGGCGGAAGATGGCGCCGAACACGCCCTGATGCGAGCGCACGTGGCGCCCCACCATCACGTTTTCCAGCGCCGTCATGTCGCCAAACAAACGGATGTTCTGGAAGGTGCGCGCAATGCCCGCCTTGGCCACCTTGTGCGGCGCGGATGGTGAATACGGCTTGCCGGCCAGCTCGAAAGTGCCCGTGTCGGGCTGGTACAGGCCCGTGATCACGTTGAAAAACGTCGTCTTGCCGGCCCCGTTCGGGCCGATCAAGCCATAGATTTGCCCTTGCCGGATGGTGATGCCCACGTCGGTGAGCGCCTGCAAGCCGCCAAAACGTTTATTCACGCCGGCAATATTGAGAATGATCTGTTCGCTCATGCTATCCCTCCCTTAAGCGGACACGACGCCGGTGGATTTGTTCGGCTGGTCGACGTCGTGGTCGGGCCGGTCTTCGTGCTTCGGCGATGGCCACAGGCCCGCAGGACGGTTGAGCATGATCAAGACCATGGCCAGGCCGTACAACAACTGGCGCAATACTTCCGCCTCGATCACTACATGGCCGAACAGCGCCTGCTGGGCCGGCTCCACCACGTGGCGCAACACTTCCGGTATCGAAGCGAGGATCACGCCGCCGAGGATCACGCCGGGAATGTGGCCGATGCCGCCCAGCACCACCATGGCCAGCACGGCGATCGATTCCGTCAAGGAAAACGATTCCGGCGAGACAAAGCCCTGGAACGAGGCAAACATGGCACCGGCCACGCCGCCGAACGAGGCGCCCATGGAAAAGGCCAGCAATTTGACGTTGCGCGTATTGATGCCCATGGCCTTGGCGGCGATCTCGTCTTCGCGGATGGCCACCCAGGCACGGCCCAGGCGCGAATGCTGCAGGCGCTTGGTGACGAACACGACGGCGATGCACAGGAACAGGAACAAAAAGTAATAGGCGTTCACGGACGGCATGGAAAATCCGGCCACCGTGACGGTGCTGTTGGTGCCCGCCTCGCCCGCCAGATTGACGCCGAAGATGCGGATGGGGTCGATCAGATTGATGCCTTGCGGCCCGTTCGTGAAATTGATCGGGTCATTCAGATTGTTCATGAAGATGCGGATGATCTCGCCAAAGCCCAGGGTGACGATGGCCAGGTAGTCGCCGCGCAACTTGAGCGTAGGCGCGCCCAGCAAGGCGCCGAACAGGCCGGCCACGGCTGCGGCCAGCGGCACGATGATCCAGATCGACAAATGAATGCCGTTTTCGCGGATTTCCGGCCCCATCAGTTGCACCAGGGTTTCGCCCAGCACCGGATACTGATTCACCACCGATTCAAGCAGGATGGCGAACTGGGGCGACGCCAGCAAGGCCGTCAGGTAGGCGCCCACGGCGTAGAAGGCGATGTAGCCGAGGTCCAGCAGGCCGGCAAAGCCGACGACGATGTTCAAGCCCAGGGCCAGCATGATGTACAGCAAGGCCATGTCGATGATGCGTACCCACGAGTTGCCGAACTGGGCGGCAAAGAACGGGAACACCACCAGCAGCGCGGCCAGACCCAGCATGCCGGCGTAGGCCTTGGCGGGATTCTTTTTTGCGTCGAAATCGAGTAGTGCCATGATTTAATCTCCCAGTTTTACATCAGGCACGGTCGGCCACGCGTTCGCCCATGATGCCGGACGGGCGCAGGGTCAGCACGATGATCAGCACGACGAAGGCAAAGATATCCTGGTAATGGCTGCCCAGGAAGCCGCCCGTGATGTCGCCGATATAGCCGGCACCCAGGCTCTCGATAATGCCCAGCAAGATACCGCCCAGCATGGCGCCATAAATATTGCCGATGCCGCCCAGCACCGCCGCGCAGAACGCCTTCAAGCCGGGAATGGCACCCATGGAAAATTGAATGGAGGCATAGTTGGCGCCCCACATCACGCCCGCCACGGCCGCCAGCGCGGCGCCGATGGCAAAGGTGGCCACGATGACCTTGTCGGAATCGACGCCCATCAGCCCTGCCACGCGGGGGTTTTCCGCCGTGGCGCGCATGGCGCGTCCCATGCGGGTTTTTTCCACCAACAACACCAATCCGCCCATCGACAGCGCGGCCAGGGCCAGCAGCAACACTTGCGTTTGCGAAATCACGGCGCCGCCTATGTTGATAGGGTCGGTCGACAGCAATTGCGGGAAGGGCAAGGGATTGCGCGTCCAGATCATCATGGCGAAGGTTTGCAGCAGGATGGAGACGCCGATGGCGGTAATCAGGGGGGCGAGGCGGGGGGCGTTGCGCAGGCGGCGGTAGGCGACCCGCTCGATGATGATGTTGACCAGAATACAGATGGGAATGGCGCCGAGGATGGCCGTGGCCAGTTTCAGATAGCCGGGCCAGTCCGGTACATAGATGCCCAGCAGCTTGAGAATGGTCAGGCCCACCATGGCGCCGATCATGAGCACGTCGCCGTGGGCGAAGTTGATCAGGTTCAGCACGCCGTACACCATGGTGTAACCGAGGGCGACTAAGGCATACATGCTGCCCAACACCAAGCCGTTAATGATCTGCTGGATGAATGTATCCATGATTGCCCTATCAAATATGCATTTTTCGGGAACAACTTCCGCCAGAACATGCCGCTGATACAAAAACGGCACCGGAGGAAGAATTCCTGCAGTGCCATCCCTGGACCGTTCTCACCAGCATGGTGCACGCACTCAAAACGGGCGTGACCTTGCTTAGTCATAACGACAACATATTCAAGCTTGAGGCAATCATAACGATCTTTTGCAAAAACTAAACTTGGAATAAATCGATCATTTCCGAATTAAATTCTGTTTTGAGGCAACTATTTCATCGATACTCAACAGCCATACAGACTCAGGCGACGTCGCGCTTGATGCCATCGAGGCCTTTCGGCATCGGGAACGTGACGGCTTCCTGCACGCCGTCAAGCGGGCGCACGCTCTTCACGCCGCACTCTTTCAAGCGGTCGATGACGGCTTGCACCAGCACCTCGGGCGCCGAGGCGCCAGCCGTCACACCCACGCGCAGCTTGCCTTCCAGCCAGGCGGGATCGATCTGCGAGGCATTGTCGACCATGTAGGCAGGCGTGCCCATCTTGTCTGCCACTTCGCGCAGGCGGTTCGAATTCGAGCTGTTCGGGCTGCCCACGACGATCACCACTTCCACCAGCGGCGCCATGAATTTGACGGCTTCCTGGCGGTTCGTGGTGGCGTAGCAAATGTCGCCTTTTTTCGGCTCGGCGATATTCGGATATTTCGCTTTCAAGGCCGCAATAATGTCGCTAGTGTCGTCAACTGACAACGTTGTTTGCGAAACATAGGCCAGGCTCTCCGGATTGGCGACCTGCAATTTCGCCACATCGTCGAGCGTTTCCACCAGATGCATGCCCATATCGGCCTGGCCCATCGTGCCTTCGACCTCGGGATGGCCATCGTGGCCGATCATGATGATCTCGCGGCCTTCGCGGCGCATCTTGCCCACTTCCATGTGCACCTTGGTAACGAGCGGGCAAGTCGCATCAAAAATGCTCAGGCCGCGCGACTCCGCCTCGGCACGCACGGCTTTCGACACGCCATGGGCGGAAAACACGAGCGTATTGCCAGCAGGCACGTCATCGAGGTCGTCGATGAAGATGGCGCCCTTGTTGCGCAAGTCGGCCACCACATAGGCGTTGTGGACGATTTCATGGCGCACATAGATCGGTGCGCCAAATTGCTGCAAGGCGCGTTCGACGATTTCGATCGCCCGGTCGACGCCAGCGCAGAAACCGCGGGGCTGGGCCAGTAACAGTTCTTTATCCATCGCTACTCCTTACAGGACCGAAATGAGCTTGACTTCAAAACGCAGCGGCTGACCCGCCAGCGGATGATTGAAGTCGAACAGGGCCGAGTCGTCGCGCAGTTCGCGCAATACGCCGGCAAAGCGGCCGCCGCCCGGCGCGGCGAAGTCGACCAGGTCGCCGATCTTGTAGTCGGCACCAGGCACCGAGTTCTCGTCCAGCGTCGCGCGCGAGACGGATTGCACCAGCTCGGGATTGCGCTCGCCAAAGCCTTCGCCGGCCGCCAGCTCGAACGTCTGGTGCGTGCCTTCAGGCAAGCCCAGCAAACGCTGCTCAAGGAATGGCGCCAGCTGGCCCTGTCCCAGCATCAAGGTCGCGGGATTTCCGCTGAAGGTAGTGACAATATCAGTACCGTCAACAGTAGCAAGACGATAATGCAGGGTGAGGTAAGCCGCTTCGGTGACGACTGCTGGTTGCTCGTTGGACATAGTGGTTTTCAAGTAACTGGTGCAAAACGATATTGTAAGCCACACTGGCCGCGCCTGCCCCATGGCTTCGTCAAAGAAGCACGTACTGGGGCACGCGCCGGTGCCAAACAGGAGAACAGCATGGGCATCAAGGATTGGCCGGCCGGCGAACGGCCGCGCGAACGCCTGATCGAGGATGGCGCGCAATCGCTGTCGGACGCGGAATTGCTGGCCGTCTTCCTGCGCACGGGCGTGCGCGGCAAGAGCGCCGTGGAGCTGGCGCGCGATACGGTCGAGCACTTCGGTTCCTTGCGGGGCCTGTTTGGCGCCAGCCTCGTGAGTTTTTCCGCCGTGCATGGCATGGGCAGCGCCAAGTTTGCTCAGCTGCAAGCCGTGCTGGAACTGGCGCGGCGCGCCATCATTGAGGACTTGCAGGCGGGCCAGGCCCTCAATTCGCCGCACGCGGTAAAAGATTACTTGCGCCTGACCCTGGGCCATCTGGCGCATGAAGCATTCCACGTGTTGTTTTTGGACGTTAAGAACCGCCTGATCACGACCCAGGAAATGTTTCGCGGCACCCTCACCCACACCAGTGTGTATCCGCGCGAAGTGGTCAAGCAGGCGCTGCTGCACAACGCGGCCAGCATCATGCTGGCGCACAATCACCCGTCCGGCACGCCCGAGCCCAGCGAATCGGATCTGCTGCTGACGCGCGCGCTGGTGCAAGCGTTGTCGTTGGTGGACGTGCGCATCCTCGACCATTTCGTCGTGGCAGGGCGGCAAGTGCATTCGTTCGCGGAACATGGGCAAATCTAGGCCAGAGCCCGCTCCACCGCAGTTAACCATGTGTAAACAAGGACATACGTGACAACGGCAGCAGGCTTGTCTAGCAGTAAACAACGCTGTTTACAAGTGCTTTCCCCTATGAGGGAAGGTAAAAGTTAAATTGTTAAATTATTTCAATACAACATGACACAATTGTTTTTCGCAAGTCATTGATAAATCTGCTTATTTTGGATATACTCTCGTTTTTCCAATTTGGAATATCTTTAAGGAGTGCGCCATGGCACGTGTTTGCCAAGTCACTGGGAAGAAGCCGATGGTCGGCAACAATGTTTCCCATGCAAACAACAAAACCAAACGTCGTTTTTTGCCTAACTTGCAGAATCGTCGTATTTTTGTTGAATCTGAAAACCGCTGGGTCTCCCTGCGTTTGTCCAACGCCGGTCTGCGCGTCATCGATAAAGTCGGCATCGACGCCGTATTGGTCGATATGCGCGCTCGTGGCGAAAAAGTCTAATTAGCAGAATAAGGGAGCTATCATGGCAAAATCAGGCCGCGACAAAATCAAGTTAGAATCGACCGCCGGTACGGGTCACTTCTACACGACTACCAAAAACAAGCGTACGACGCCTGCGAAAATGGAGATCATGAAATTCGATCCTAAAGCACGCAAGCACGTAACGTACAAAGAAACCAAGATCAAGTAATTGATATTGTGTTCTGTAAAAAGAGCCGCTCCAATGAGCGGTTTTTTTTCGCCCTGATTTTTACGCCCTTCCCTCTCCCTTTTGTCAGAACGAAAAAAAAGCCCTGGAAACCAGGGCTTTGATATGTTGCGGCAGCTTACTCAGGCATAGCTGCGCAGGCGCAAGGAAAAATCCTGCAGCGACTTGATGCCCGACGCTTCGGCGCGCGTGCACCAGTCTTGCAGTTTTTGCAGCAACTGCTCGCGCGTAAAGTGCGAACGCTCCCAGATGGCGCCCAGTTCCACGCGCATGTGGTGCATGGTTTCCAGCGCCTTGCTGTGCTGGAACAGTTCCGACAACTGTTCGTGGTGCGCATCGGCCAGCTTGCCCGGTTCGCGCTGCATCAGCTTGCGCGACGACTTCAGGAAGCGCTTTTCCAGTTCCGCCTTGTGTTTCAGGTGTTCCAGCTCTTCCTTCCAGGCATGCTTGATCGATTTCGCGTACTTGGCCATCACATCATAACGGTTGGCGATGACCGACTGCAAGGTCTCGAAGTCCGCTTCCAGCTTGCCGTGCGAGAACTTCGGTTCCGGCGCCAGCTTTTTCACCTTGGCCAGGCCCAGCATTTCCAGCGCGCGGATGTACGCCCAGCCGATATCGATTTCATACCATTTCGACGACAGCTTGGCCGACGTCGCATACGTATGGTGATTGTTGTGCAACTCTTCGCCGCCGATCAGGATGCCGAAAGGAATGATGTTGGTGGCCGCGTCGGCGCAATCGTAGTTGCGGTAGCCCCAGTAGTGGCCGATGCCGTTGATGATGCCGGCGGCCGTGATCGGAATCCACATCATTTGCACGGCCCACACGGAAATGCCGATCACGCCGAACAACACGAAATTGATGACGAACAGCGATACCACGCCCAGCCAGCTGTATTTGGTGTACAGGTTGCGCTCGATCCAGTCCGTCGGCGTGCCATGGCCGTACTTGGCCATGGTTTCCATGTTCTTCGATTCAGCGCGGTACAGCTCGGCGCCTTCCCAGAACACTTTCTTGATGCCGCGCGTCACGGGGCTGTGCGGATCTTCCTCCGTATCGCACTTGGCATGGTGCTTGCGGTGGATGGCAGCCCACTCCTTGGTGACCTGTCCCGTCGTCAGCCACAGCCAGAAACGGAAGAAATGGCTGGGCAGCGCATGCAATTCCAGCGCGCGGTGGGCCTGGTGGCGGTGCAGGTAAATCGTGACGCTGGCGATCGTGATGTGAGTGACCACCATGGTGTACAGGAAAACTTGCCATGCGGACAGATCAGTAATGCCAGTTGCCATGAACTGCAAAACGTCGTGTAAAACGGAACTCAATGTCATTACTACTACTCCAAGTGGACAGGGCGTGCGCACGGTCGCTCCAGTGACTCTGGAGGTCCGGCAGAGTTAATTTTAGGCGTGATTGTACGCCCTAATGGGTGCTATCAGGCAAAATCGGAGGCAGGCAGCGAGGTTAAGGCTGGGTGCCGGATGGCGCGGACTCACCGTCTGCCGCGCTGGAGAGCGGGGCAGGAGGCGTACCAACAATACGCAATTCGCGTTGCGGAAACGGTACAGTGACCTTATGTTCCTGCAAGGTGCGCCAGATGGCGCGGTTCACATTCGACTTCACGCCGCCCGTGCCGTTTTCCGGATCCGCGATCCAGAAGCCGATCTGCACATCGAGGCCGTCGGCGCCGAAACGCACGAGGGTGGCCGATGGCGGATTGCTTTGCGACACACGCGGCACCTTGGCGGTCGCCGCTTCCAGCAAGGGGAAGATGACGTCCAGGTCCGTTTCGTAACCCACCGACACGGCCGTCGACAGCCAGACCATGCGGTTGCTCAGCGACATGTTCTGCACGCCGCCGGAAATCAGCATTTCATTGGGCACGATGGATTCAACCCCATCGCCACCCAATAACACAGTATAGCGCGTATTGATCTGCGTGACCTTGCCCGTAAATTGACCCACCGTGATCATGTCGCCGATGGTGAGGCTGCGGTCGAGCAGGATAATGAAACCGGAAACAAAGTTGGCGGCGATCTTTTGCAAGCCAAAACCCAGCGCCACGCCGAAAGCGCCGCCAAATACGGACAGCACCGTCAGGTCGATGCCCACCAGCGACAGGCTGACCAGCACGGAAACGAGGATCAGCACGGCGCGTCCCATGCGCGACAGCACCACGCGCAAGGAAGTGTGCAGGCCCTGCATTTTCATCAGGCGCTCGTCGAGCGATGTGCCGGCCCACATGGCCAGCACCAGCAGCACGGCTACGGAAATAGCGGCTTGCAAGATGGCAGCCACGGACACCTTGTTGCGTCCCAGCGGTACGACGATGCTTTCCAGGAAGGCATGCAGTTCCGGCCACAGGCCCGTGATGTACAGGGCCATGCCGGCCCACACCACGACCGTGAAGATCTTTTCCAACAACAACATGGTGGGGCTGATGTCGCCATGGCGGGCAAAAATGCGGCGCAGCACATAAAAACCGAAGCGCACCAGCGCCATCGACGTGCACAGGGGGATGGCGATGCTGAGCAAGTTCACCGACTGGAACTTGGCCAGGAAATGCTGCGCAATGCCCAGCAGCATGGCCGCCAGCACAGGCGTCAGGATGCGGATAAAACTATCGGTGCGCTGCAAGGTTTCCGGCGTGGCCGGCGTGGCGGCCGCTTCCGCCCGCTGGTGCAGGAACACGCGCAACTGCCGCACCAGCAGCCAGCTCAGGGCCAGGCAGGCAACGATGACCAGCGCCTGCCACAGGATGGCCGGTTGACGGAAATCGTCGACAAAGTCAGTGATCAGATTGAGCAGCGGGGTTTCATTCATGGCGGATGGAATCTGGAAGGTGGTGCGGGAAAACAAACGGGCGGGGTGCCCACAGCCTGCGCCAGACTGGCTGGCGCAAGTGCATGGCCACCGCTGCGATGCTGCAGCGATGGCCCGTGACAAACTTATTCGGCTGGTTCAGCGTCAACGTCGTCGGCCGGCTTTTCATCGGCGTAGACTTTTTTCGGCATGACCTTGCGCTCGAACACGGCGGCGAAGAAGCCGTCGGTCTGGTGCAGATGCGGCAACAATTTCAGGTAGTCGCCCATTTCCAGCTCGATCTTCTGCTCGGCCAGCACCTTGCTCATCGGCACCAGGGTGAAGTCCGGATGGGCCGCCAGGAATTGCTCGGCGATAAAATCGTTTTCTTCGTTCAGGAAGCTGCAGGTGGCGTACACCAGGCGGCCGCCGCCCTTGACCAGGCGCGCCGCGCCAGCCAGGATGGCTGCCTGCTTGGCTTGCAGCTCGACGATCGAATTCGGCTGCTGGCGCCATTTCACGTCCGGATTACGGCGCAGGGTGCCCAGGCCGCTGCATGGGGCATCGACCAGCACGCGGTCGATCTTGCCGGCCAGGCGCTTGATCTTGGCATCGCGCTCATGCGCGATCTGTACCGGATGCACGTTCGACAGACCGCTGCGGGCCATGCGCGGCTTCAGCTTGGCCAGACGTTTTTCCGACACGTCGAATGCGTACAAACGGCCCGTGTTGCGCATCAGCGCGCCCAATGCGAGCGTCTTGCCGCCCGCGCCGGCACAGAAATCAACCACCATCTCGCCGCGCTTGGCGCCGACGATCTGCGACAGGATCTGGCTGCCTTCATCTTGCACTTCGATGGCGCCGCTCTGGAACAATGGCAGGTTTTGCAGCGATGGCTTCTTGATCACGCGCAAACCCAGCGGCGCGAACGGCGTCGGCGTGCTGAGGATCGGCGCTTCGGCCAGGGCCAGCATCACGTCGTCACGCGTGGCCTTGAGCGAGTTCACGCGCAAGTCCAGCGGCGCCGGCGCGTTCAGCGCATCGGCCAGCTTCATGGTTTCCGCTTCGCCGAACTGGGCGATCAGCTTGTCGAACAGCCAGGTCGGCATGTTGGCACGCATGTTCGACGGCATCAGGCTGCGGTCGATCTGCGTGATGCGTTCCAGCCATTCCACTTCTTCTTCCGTCAGGCCGCCCAAGGAGTCCGCACCGACGGCTTCGGCCAGGCCGAGGATGGTCAAACGGCGCATGGTCGGGCCACTGCCCGCTTCGGCGAAGTCCGTGAAGAACGATTTGTTGCGCAGGACGGCATAAATGCCTTCGGCGATGGCGCCGCGTTCGCGCGAACCGAGGCGCGGATGGTCGCGGAAATAGCGCGACAGGGTGGTGTCGGCCGGGGCCGTGAAACGTAAAATTTCGCGCAATACTTCTTCAGCATTGGCAAGTATCGCTGGTGGCAATCTCATTGTTATTCTTTCTGTAATATTTTATTGAGGGTCCACGCGGACCTGGCCATGCTCGACTGACAGTTTATCGTCAATGAACAGGCGGATGGCGCGCGGGTAAAGCAGATGTTCCTGTACCAGCACGCGCGCCGATAAGCTCTCTTCTGTGTCGCCTGGCAAGACGGGGACTTTCGCGCTCGCCACGGCGGGGCCATGATCGAGCTCGGCAGTCACGAAATGCACGGTCGCGCCGTGTTCCGTTACACGAGCCTCGAGCGCCTGGCGGTGCGTCGCCATGCCCGGGAACAGCGGCAGCAGCGACGGGTGGATATTGAGCATGCGCCCCGCGTAATGCTCGACGAAGGGCGGCGTCAGGATGCGCATGAAACCGGCCAGCACGACCAGGTCGGGGGCAAAACCGTCGATCACGGCTTGCAGCGCCGCATCGAACTGTTCGCGGCTGGCATAATCCTTGTTGGCAACGACTGCGGTCGCTATCCCATGTTCCGCGGCAAAAACCAATCCCTGGGCATCGGCCCGGTTACTGATGACGGCGGCAATACGGGCTGGCCATTGCTCGGCTTGCGCCGCGCGTACGACCGCTTCCATGTTGCTGCCGCGTCCGGAAATGAGGATAACGATATTTTTCATAGCGCGCATTGTACCCGCTATGGCGATGCGAACCAAGAAAGGCCGGCGATATTGTTGCGTCGCAACATGATCGCACAACAAGCGCTTGCGCCGGACAATGCTGCCTGCCAAGCCGGAAAAAGGCTGATTTTACGCCATCACAACGTGAGTAAGTGTTTACTCGAACGAATAGAAGACGCGGAACGGGACTTTCTTCTCGGCCCAGTAGTCGGCCGCGTCGCGGAACACGTCAAGCAGGATCTCGCGCGCTTCCTTGTCGAATTTTTGCGTATTTGGCAATTGCTCGAGCACCACCAGAAAGCCCGTCTGCGTGCCGGCCTTGAACATGGTGTCCGTCAGGCACAGGCGCAGGGCATCGAAATTTTTCGCCAGGTTTTTCGGAAACAGGAATGCTTCTGCAATAATGCCGATGACTTGTTGTTTGGTCTGTCCAGCGTTGCAATGCGCATATAAAAAGTGCTGCCCGAGACGGATCGCCTCGTCTTGTAATTCGGTCACGCGAAAGGCACGGATGGACTGGACAAGGTTGGGCGGCACGGTTAGTAACAAACTCATTTTTCCCTCAAATCGACCTGTTATGTATGGATCTCTTCTAGCTGCTCTTCTTATTGCATCCCCGCACGCGGGTCAATGCGCACGCGGTGATTCGATCTGTATCAACTTTTATGCGATTCAGTGCGATTTTATATAAGCCATACGCGTATTAGGGTAACGTGTTGTCCTGCATGAATCAACCCGAATATGATGTCAAACGCAAGATTTGTTACAAACCGCTGGTTTCAAGTCATTTCAACATCTTGTATCGATTGAAAGTGCATGTTACAGACTGTGGGGCAAGGGACTTGGGCTGTTACATTTTGTTGCCAGCCGAAACACTTGTCCCGGTCTGGCGGGATTACTATAGTCCCAAGTTGTAAAAAATACCCTGAAAGATTCTCTAGATAACGAGGTTACAAATGAACTTGCAAGCCAAATTGATGATGTCAGCCCTTTGTATCGGTGCATTGCCACTCGCCCAGGCCGCCGACTTTGAAGATTTCGGCAAGGTCGTGCGCGTCGTGCCGCAAGTGGAACAGATCAACCGTCCACGCCAGGAATGCCGTACGGAATACGTGCAAGTCCAGGCGCCGCCGCAACAGCGCAGCGCTGGCGGCTCCATCGTCGGCGGTATCGCCGGCGCCCTGCTCGGCAGCCAGGTCGGCGGCGGCAATGGCCGCACGGCCGCGGCAGCCGCTGGCGCGATTGCCGGTGCCGTCGTCGGCGACCGTGTCGACAACCAGAACAATTACCAGGGCGGCATGCAGGAACAAGCCGTCAAGCAATGCCGCCAGGTCGACCACTGGGAATCGCGCAACAATGGCTACCAAGTCACCTACGACTACCGCGGCCGCAACTACACGAGCATCATGTCCTACGATCCGGGCGAGCGCATCCGCTTGCGCGTATCGATCGAACCAGCACAGCAATAACTCAGTATTGGGCGTATTAAAATGCCGATCCCTAAGGGTCGGCATTTTTTATGGCACGCTATAATGCGGCACACTTTCAGGCCGCCTTATGCTTATCAAACGAAAATCCATCGAACAAGTCGAATCCTCGCGCCCCGCGCGCAAGCCCCGCTACGCCCCTGTCACCCTGTCGGAAATGGATGGCGTGCGCTATCTGCATTTCGGCACGGAATGGGTGCAGGGCGCCATGCGCATCCGCAAGCCGGACTGGCCGGAACTGGAATACGCGCAGCAGATGATGGCGTGGATGCTGTGGATCGAGCAACCGCAGCGTCTCGCCCAGCTGGGCCTGGGCACGGCCGCGCTGACCAAGTTCTGCTACCGCCAGTTCCCGCAGGCGCAAGTCGAGGCCATCGAACTGAATCCTTCCGTCATCACCATCTGCGAATCGATGTTCAAGCTGCCGCCCAACGACGAGCGCCTGCACGTGCGTGAGATGGATGCGCTCGACTATGTCAACGACGACGCCAATCACGGCACCCTGGACGCCCTGCAGGTGGACCTGTATGACGCCACGGCGCGCGGTCCCGTGCTCGACAGCGCCGATTTCTATGCCGCCTGCTGCGCCTGCCTGGCGCCGCACGGCATCATGACGGTCAACCTGTTCGGCGACCATCCCAGCTACGCGAAAAACATCAAGGCGATGAAGTTTGCGTTTGAACAGGTGATCTGCCTGCCGGAAGTCCATGATGGGAACGTGGTGGCGATCGCTTTCAAGACGAAAGTGCCACTCGATACCGAGGCGCAAGCCGCCCTGCTCGAGCGTGCAAAACAGATCGTCGCCGAGACCAAGCTGCCCGCCAAATCCTGGGTCAAGGGCATCGTCAGCACCCTGTAAGCGCCGGTTTATCCAGGCAAGGCCGGCAGCCAGGAAAGGCGCCGGCCATGCCCGCTTCCCATCCGCCCTCTCCCGCTTCTCCCAATACCTCGCTGGCACTGCCGCAACTGCTGGCCTGGCTGCAGGAAGACGGCATGCTCGATGCGGCGCAAGCGGCGGCCATCGCTGCCCAGGCCGCCCTGCTGCCCGCGCCGGCCATGCATCCGCTGTGCAGCATCGCCCACGGCGCACTGACGCTCGACACCCTGTGCGCGTGGCTGGCGCAACGCTCCAGCTTGCCGTATGTGCACATCGATCCCCTGCACATCGATTTCAGCCAGGTGGCCGACGTCATGACGGCCGGCTATGCGGCCCGTTTCAACATCCTGCCAGTGGAAAGCACGCCGGAACGCATCGTCATCGCCACGGCGCAGCCGTATGCGCTCGCCTGGCAGGCGCAGCTGGGGAATCTTGCGCCACGCAAGCTGAGTCTGGTCATCGCCAACCCGCTGCACATCGCCGACGCCATCGCGCAATTTTTCAGCCTGGCCAGCTCCGTCAAGGTGGCCCGCCAAGCGTCCACGCAAGACCTGGCGCTGCGCCACAATTTCGAACAGCTGGTGGAACTGGGGCGCAACAAGACCAGCCTGGACGCCAACGACCAGCACGTGGTGCGCATCGTCGACTGGCTGTGGCAATACGCGTTTGCCCAGCGCGCTTCCGACATCCATCTGGAACCGAAGCGCGACGCGGGCCTCGTGCGCCTGCGCATCGACGGCCGCCTGCACCAGGCCTATCAGCTGCCGCCCGTCGTGCTGCTGGCCATGACGGCGCGCATCAAGTTGCTCGGGCGCATGGACGTGGTGGAAAAGCGCCGCCCGCAAGATGGCCGCATCAAGACGCGCAATGCGCAGGGCCAGGAAGTCGAACTGCGGCTGTCGACCTTGCCCACGGCCTTCGGCGAAAAGCTCGTCATGCGCATCTTCGACCCGGAAGTGGCCGTCAAGAGCCTGTTTGACCTGGGCTTTCCGCCGGCGGATGCCGAACGCTGGCGCCAGCTGACGGCGCGCACGCACGGCATCGTGCTGGTGACGGGCCCTACCGGCTCGGGCAAGACCTGCACGCTGTACAGCACCTTGAAGGCGCTGGCCAGCAGCGAAGTCAATGTGTGCACGGTGGAAGACCCCATCGAAATGGTCGAGCCGGCCTTCAACCAGATGCAGGTGCAAACCCAGGCCGGCATCGAACTGTCGTTTGCCGATGGCGTGCGGGCACTGATGCGGCAAGATCCCGACATCATCATGGTGGGAGAAATCCGTGACCTGGCCACGGCCGAGATGGCCATCCAGGCGGCGCTGACGGGCCACCTGGTACTGTCGACCCTGCACACCAATGACGCGCCCTCGGCCGTCATGCGCCTGCTGGAACTGGGCGTGCCCGCCTATCTGCTGGAAGCGTGCCTGATCGGCGTGCTGGCGCAGCGATTGCTGCGCTGCCTGTGCCCGGACTGCAAACAGCTGGATGCCGCCCCGGGCGCCGCCGCATGGCAACGCCTGACGGGCGGCCAGCTGGAGCGCCCCCACGAAGCCTACCGCCCCGTCGGCTGCGCCCTGTGCCGGCACAGCGGCTACCTGGGGCGCGCCGGCATCTACGAACTGCTGAGCGTGACGGAAACGTTCGGCCAGCTGGTCAAGGCCGGCGCCGACCTGCACGCGCTGCGCCGCCAGAGTCTGCTCGACGGCATGACGCCGCTGCGCATCGCCGGCGCCCGTAAAATCATCGATGGCACGACCAGCATCGATGAAGTGTTGAAACTCACGGCAGCCCTGCATTAGCAAGCCAGCACTTTCTAGCAGGAATGCTTTGCATTCTTTTTCAACTGATATATAATGCGGCCTCTTTCGGGTCGTTAGCTCAGCTGGTAGAGCAGCGGACTTTTAATCCGTTGGTCGCAGGTTCGAATCCCGCACGGCCTACCACGAATGCGCAGTACTAAAAAGCCTATCCTCACGGATGGGCTTTTTTCGTTTCCGGCGCTCGCGGTTATACTGGCTCTTCGTCTTGCCAGCCCTGAAAGAAACGCATGAAACTTGCCGCCACCCTCCTCCTGGCCACCGCCTGCCTGTCCGCACAGGCGCAGCCACCGATCGTGCTCGACGGCCAGTACAGCGCGCGCACGGACGAGATGAGCCTGCAAATCATCGGCAACCGCGTCTGCTTCGCGCCCGACAAGGCGCAGTGGGGCCGCTTGCCCCGCCCTGCCGCCACGCACGATGCGTGGTTTTGTTTCAGCAACGATGGCGAGGCACGCCGTCTGCTGCGTGTGCCCGCGCGCCAGGCCGACAATTGCGGCTGGCAAGCGCGTGCCCGCATCGTCATCGACAGCTATCAACCGTATGTGGAGCAAGGCGACGGCAACGACATGGCGCGCCTTGCGTCGATCACCAAAGTGGCGCAGCCGAACGCCATCGCCTGCGAATAGTAAGTTTACCTACGCTAATCGAGTTCGTATTCCTGCAGATAGCGGGCAAACAGTTCCCCATCGGCCAAGGGACACGCAAACCCCGCGCCCCAGTCCGCCAGCAGCAAACGCTCTTTCAAGGGCAGCAGCAACAGCTCGGGCATGGCGTCGCTGCACCACAGGTCGCACACGATGCCCTTGTCGTCCAGGCCGGCAAACAAGGTCTCCGTCTTCTCGCCGCCAAAGGCCAGCACGTTCTTGCATTCCACTCGGTAGGTGCTGTAACCCGTGTAAACGGCGTCATACGGCGGCAAGACGTCCGCCAGCGCCAGCCGCAGCTGATCCGCCGTGAGGCCCAGCGCGCCCATCTGCGACGGCGGCGCCTCGGGCACGTACATCTGCGTCCAGCCGGCGCCGCTGCGGTGCGCGTCGGCAAACGCCTCTTGCTCGCCCATCTGCGTCAGACAGTGCTGCAAGTTATCCAGCGGCAGCAGTTCGATCATGCAAAAATCGTCTTCGTGGTAGTACGCTTCCCGCATGTTTCAATTCTCCAGCAAATCCTGCAGTTGCACATTGCGCCGCGACGTCAGCATGGCCGCCCAGGTTGCGCTCGTCACGGATGGGTAGCGCACGGCGCCAAAGTTCATCCAGGCATCGCGGTAGGCCAGCCACAGGCGCTGGGTGGCGCGGATGCCATCCTTGCTTACGGCGCCCGCATGGGTTTGCGCCGGCTTTTTCATGAGCTTGCCGTAGATGGCGTTGAGCTCCTTGTCGAGCGCCGCCGCCTGCTCTTTGGACACGGCGGCTGGCAGCTTGCCGGCTTCGTATTCGCGCAAATCGTGCGCCAGCAAATCGAGCTCGGCCGTGCGGGCGGCGATGCTCAGGGCGGCGCGCGCCGTGCCGCTCAAGTCCGTTTCATTGGCCGCGCGCGCATCGGCAAACTTGCTTGCTGCCGCCTGCAGCTTTTGCAGCGACGTTTGCGCCGCGGCCGGCATTGCTTCGCTGACTTTGGCTGTCGCCTGCCCGCGCACTCTTTGTTTCTGGCGCGCATCGATGGCGCTGCACACACCCATCATGTAGCCGCTGGTGATGTCATCGCAGAGGTCGATCATGCCGCGTCCGCTGGCATTGATCTGCTGCAAGTGCTCGATACGGCCGCGCATTTCGGCCGGCGCCGCATCGATGCTGCACGCATACTTGAGCGCCAGCAACGGGTCTTTTTGCACACCCTGTCCATTCTGGTACAGCATCATCAGGACGGCGCTGTTTTGCGTGGCCATGGCGCAATGGCGCACGGGACGCCAGTCGGCCGGCTTGGGCGCGGACATACTCTTGGTATCGTAATACAGGTCCGTTGCCTGGCATTGCTGCAGGGACGCCACCGCCGATGGCGCCGGCAGGTCGGCCGGCGGCGGCGCCGCATCCTTGACCTTCAAGCAGCCCGCATACCAGGCCGTGCTTTCCGCGTGCCCCACGCCCATGGCGCTCGTGTTCGGGTAGGGAGCGGGCGCGGCGGCAAAACCCGGGGCGGCCAGCAGGCAGCTTGCGCCCAGCAATATCGTTTTCAATAAGGGTAGACTAATTTTCATGGCCGGCCAAAGGTAGCGTCAGTAAAAGAACAAGTTTAACTGATCAGCCATGGCGCGTCCGCCCAATACGTGACCATCCCTCTTGGTAAGTAACGGTACCCAGCCTTGGCAGTGCAGGAAATCATGGGCAATAATGTTGCCCGCTGTACTTTTTTCACTACTCCGGACCACGCCCATGACCTCACCCCGTCTTCGCCGTTCCCTCGGCTCCCTGCTGATCGCAGCGGCCTGCGCCTCGCTTGCCCATGCCGCCGATACCAAGGCCACCACCGCAGTTGTCGCCACGCAAACGCAAGCCAAACACGCCATCACGCATGAAGACGTGTGGCTGATGAAACGGGTGGGCGCGCCCGTCGCTAGCCCCGATGGAAAGTGGGCCGTGTTTTCCGTGGTCGACAGCGCCTACGATAGCAAGGAGCAATGGTCGGACCTGTGGATCAAGTCCCTTGGCGACGACAGCCCCGCGCGGCGCCTGACGTATTCCAAAAGTGGCGAAAGCGCCGTGGCCTGGTCGCCGGACAGCCGCCAGCTGGTCTTCGTTGCCAAGCGCGACGGCGATGAAGCGGGCCAGATTTACCGCCTCGACGTGGCAGCCGGCGGCGAAGCGCAACGGTTGACGAGCTTGACCATGGGCGCGCGCATGCCGAAATGGAGTCCGGATGGCAAGCAATTGCTGTTCATCAGCGACATCTATCCAGGCAACAAGACGGAAGCCGACGTCAAGCAAAGCGCGAAAGAGCGCAAGGAGCGCAAAGTCAGCGCCCGCTCCTATGAAACGACGGCGCCCCGCTATTTCGACAAGTGGCTGACCGACAAACAGGTGCGCCTGTTCGTCGTTGATGCGCAAGCGGACGCCAAGCCGCGCGACATCCTGTCGGGCACGCAACTGGTTGCCTTGCCGGGCTTTGGCGGCGGCCAGGGCGACGAGGGACAATCCTTGGACGCCGTCTGGACGCCGGACGGTAAGGCCGTCGTCTTCAACGCGGCCACCAACCGCGACGCGGCCCAGCGCGAAGCCGTCGTCTCGCAACTGTATCTGCTGCCCGTGGCCGGTGGCGAAGCGCAGCGCCTGACGCAAGGCAAGCACAGCTATGGCAGCCTGAAATTCGCGGCCGACGGCAAGGCCCTGTTCGCCCTGAGCGACGCGGAAACGCCAGGCAAGGTGTATGACGTGAAGCGCCTGGCCAGTTTCGCCTGGCCGATGAGCAACCCTGCCCCGACCATCCTTACAGCCAAGCTGGACCGTTCAATCTCCCGCTTCGTGCTGCCCGAAGGCGGCAAGCGCGTCATCTTCAGCTATGAACATGCGGGCCTGGAAAAGCTGTATTCGATCGACGCCAAAGGCGGCGAGGTGCGCGAGGAGCCATCCTTGCCGACGGGTACCATCAATTCGCTGAGCAGCGGCGGCAAGGCCTTGGTCGGCGTGTGGGAGTCGTCCATCAACCCGCCGGAAATCTACGCCTTCAACGGCAAGCAGCCGAAGCGCCTGACGGCCTTCAACACGGACAAGGCCGATAAAATCGACTGGCAGGCGCCCGAGCATTTCTGGTTCACAACGGCCGACGGCCGCCAGATCCATAACATGCTCGTCAAGCCGGCCAACTTCGATCCGAACAAGAAATACCCGCTGTTTACCGTCATCCATGGCGGCGCGGCCAGCATGTGGCGCGACCAGTTCGTGCTGCGCTGGAACTATCATTTGCTGGCCAAGCCAGGCTATGTCGTGCTGCTGACCGACTACAAGGGTTCCACCGGCTATGGCGAGGAATTTTCGCGCTCCATCCAGTTCGATCCATTGAAGGGTCCGGGCGATGAAGTCAACCAGGGCGTCGATGAAGCCATCAAGAAATATCCCTTCATTGATGGCACGAAACTGGCCGCCGGCGGTGCCAGCTATGGCGGCCACCTGGCCAATTGGCTGCAAGCGACCACCACGCGCTACAAGGCCATCGTCTCGCACGCGGGCGAAATGGACTTGATCATGCAATGGGGTACCAGCGACGGCGGTTTCGGCCGTGAAACCAATGCAGGCGGCCCCGTCTGGTCGAACCTGCCCGTGTGGCGCGAGCAAAGCCCCATCATGCAAGCGGGCAACCACGAAAAAGGCACGGGTTTCACGACGCCGATCCTGATCACCGTGGGCGAGCTCGACTACCGCGTGCCGGCCAACAATGCCTTGATGAATTTTGCCGTGCAACAGCGTCTGAACGTGCCGGCGAAACTGCTCGTGTTCCCGGACGAAAACCACTGGATCTTGAAGGGCGAGAACAGTCGCTTCTTCTATAGCGAAGTAGAGGGCTGGCTGGCCAAGTACTTGAAATAATCGCGCCGCACGCTACTTGAAAAGCCAGGCTCCGCACGCGCGGGCCTGGCTTTTTTCATGCGGGCTGGGCGGCGGCCGCGGCCGCCTTCTGCCGCTGGATGGCCAGCACCATCAGCGCGGCCACCAGACAGGCGGCGCCGGCCGCGAACAGGGCCGGGTTGTAGGTCAGCATCAGGGTGCGGATGCGGCCCGCACCATAGGCGGCCACGGCGGCGCCCAGCTGGTGGCCGGCGAAGATCCAGCCGAACACCATGCCCGCCCGCTCCCGGCCGAACGTGGCGCCCACCAGTTTCACGGTCGGCGGCACGGTGGCGATCCAGTCGAGGCCGTAGAACATGGCGAACAGGGACAGGCCGTACAGGGTGAATTCCGAATACGGCAGCCAGAACAGGGACAAGCCACGCAAGCCGTAGTACCAGAACAGCAGTTTGCGGTTGTCATAGCGGTCCGACAGCCAGCCGGACAGGATCGTGCCGAACAGGTCGAACGCACCCATCATGGCCAGCACGGACGCGGCAGGTACGGCGGACAGGCCCGAGTCGCCGCACAGGGAAATAAAGTGGGTCTGGATCAAGCCATTCGTGCTGAGGCCGCAGATGAAGAAGGTGCCGAACAATATCCAGAAAGTGCGGTTCGTCGCCACGCTGCGCAAAATCACGAACGGCGTGGAAAACGTCATTTTTGCGGCCGGCGCCACCACCAGTGGCGTGGCCGGGTCGGCGCCGTACGGACGCAAGGCCACGTCCTGCGGACGGTTGCGCATGCACAGGAAAGCCAGCACGGCGACGATGGCGCAGGCGGCAAACACGGGCATGACGGCCGTGCGCCAGCCGTAGTGCTCGATCAGCCAGGCGCCCACGGGCAGGAACAGCAACTGGCCCGTAGCCGAACTGGCCGTCAGCACGCCCACCACCAGGCCCCGGTGCGTCTCGAACCAGCGGTTCGCCACCACGGCGCTCAAGACCAGCGCCGTCATGCCCGAGCCGAGACCCAGCAGAATGCCCCACAGGGCCACCAGGTGCCAGAACTGCGTCATGCGCGTGGCCAGCAGCATGCCCGCTGCGATCAGGCCCAGGGCCACGCAGATGACATTGCGCAAGCCGAAGCGTTCCATCAGGATGGCGGCAAACGGCCCCATCAAACCGAACAGCACGAAGCGCACGGCCAGGGCCGAGGAAATCTGCTCGGCATCCCAGCCGAATTCGCGACTCAAGGGCTGCATCAGCGCACCCGGCAAGCCCAGCGCGGCGGACGAGGTCAAGGCCGTGAGGAAAGTGATGGCGACGATGACCCAGGCAAAGTGCACGCCGCGCCGCTCCAGCCATTGCGAAAAGGGATAGGAAAGCATGCAGTCCTCATGAGAAAGAGTGAAGAGAAAGAGTGGATGCCGATCAGCGCCAGCCGATTGGATTTTTCTCATGTTATATTATGATCGTAATTTATACAATCAAAAAAAACTGGAGCCACACTGCCGCGTGCGGCTCCAGTCCTCGTTTTGAGGCCTGTGCGGAATGGGCTTATTTCACCTTCAAGCCATTCTTCACATCCGTCACGCCTTCCACGCCACGGGCCAGGTCAGCGGCTTTCTGCACTTGCGCCTGGGATGGCACGAAGCCGCTGAGCATGACGACGCCGTTCACCGTTTCCACATGCACGTCGAGCGCTTTCAAGTCGTTGTCCTTGACGAGGTCGGCCTTGATCTTGGTGGTGATGACGGAGTCGGCCACGGCCGTCTTGGTGCTGCCTGCCGCGTTGCGCGTCACGCAGGCGGCCTTGGCCGTCGCATCCATGGCGTCGCAGTTTTCCTTCGTCGTGGCGGGTGGATTTTGCGCCACGTTGGTGCCATCCCTGGCGCCCGTATTCGCGTCGGCCAGCGCCGCCGTTTTCGCTGCCTTGGCATCGTTCATGCACGTGGTTTTCTCGGCCCCCGTGCGGTCGCCGCATTTGGCCTTGGCCAGGTCATACTCGGCATTGGCGACGTCCTTGCGGGCCTTGCCCAGTTCGCGCGGCGTGTTGCGGTATTGCGCCACGGCATCCGAGTCGGCCTTGGCGCGCGCCACCTTGGCTTCTTCCACGCAGACTTTTTTCGCGTTGCCGCTCTGGGCGTCGCAGGCGGCCTTGGCCTGCTTGTAGTCGGCCGTTGCCTTGTCCGTCAAACTCTTGTACGAGGCATCCTGCGCATACGCTGGCGTGGCGGCAAGCAGGGCGCTGGCACTGGCGGCCAGCATGAGTGCGATCATTTTGTTCATGATGGTTCCTCTCTGGTTAGTTGATGCCCAGATTAGACCCCTGCCGGAAGCAAAGCTCCGTGCGACAGCACACGCTGACACTCCATTCACATAAAAATCAGCCTTTATTTGTCGCCGCTCAAGCCCTTTCGCCACAATACTTGCGCCTGTTCAAATATTGAAGCGGACCCATCAAATACACCCGCGCCATCGGCCAGCGCCAGCCAGCCTTGCGTGGCGTGGGAACCGCCTGCACCGCCGCCCGCAACCTCGCCGCTGACCCGTACGCCGCGCATCCAGGACAGCACATCCTGGTACTGCCCCGGGTGGCGGCCATGCATCCAGGCCAGGGCCACCAGGTCCGCATACCCTTCTTCGCGGCGCGTCTCGCGCAACTCCTGCGCCAGCGGTGTCAACTTGCCCATCTGAATGCTACGCGGCTCGACAAAGCCGCGTGGCAAGGCATGCCAGTCGCCCTGCGCATAGCGCTGGCAGTGGCCGATCTCATGCGCCGTCATCGCTTCCATCATCAGGCCGTGGCGCGCGGCCGGCACGCCCTGCAAGACACTGTCCGCCTGCGCATTGCCGCGCAAGGACAGCACCAGCTTGCAACGCCCTGCCTCGTAACCCAGCGCCAGCGGCACGGCGCCGGGCGCATCCTGCGGCTGCACGATGATATCGATGGGCAAGCCTTGCGCACGCGCAAACGCGATGACGGGTTGGCCCGCCTGCAGCCAGCGGGTTTCCAGATCGGTAAGCTGGGCGGCTGCCACGGCAGGCAAGGCAAGGGACACGCACAACAGCGAGAATAGTTTCAACATGGGATCAACAGGAAAAAGGGGGATTTACCACTGCAGAGTAAGCGGTGAAAATATTTCCACAAGGAAAAACTGGCAACTATTCATAAATAAAGACGAAAAAAAACCGGCGCAGTGCGCCGGCTTTCCAAGCTGACAATAGTCAAGCTCAGGCTTATTTCTTCGCCGCCTTGTCCAGCGCACGCGCCGTGACGAATTCCGGGCGGATATCGTTGGGCACGGCCTTCATCTTGTCGAGCGCCACTTGCACTTCGGGACGGATCACCACGTACTTGGTCATCAGGTCTTTCGCGCGCGCATAGTCGCCCGTCGCCTCGATGGTCAAGAACTCACGGTCCAGGTCGATCACGGCTTGCTTGATCTTGGCAAAATCGACGCCGAACTTGCCATCGCCCAGCGACACAAAACCGCCCTTGTCGAGGATGTAATTCATCTGGATGGCCATGCCGCGCGCGTGCGAATCCGTCAGGCCGAAATGCAGGGTGCGAAAGCCCGAGGCGAGGAAGGTGTTGTACAGCTTGCGCTCGGCCACGTCGCCCTGGCCCAAGGTGTCCTTGAGTTGCCCCTTGTCCATCATGTAGCGCAGCGCAAACAGGCCCGTGATATCGGCCTTGGCTTCCTCAATGGTCGAATACGCTTCCTTCAAGTCCTGGCGCGGCGTCGATGGCTTGCCGTCAACGGTGGTGGCGTGCGGGCCCAGGCCGTGCATGATTTCATGCGCGAGGATGTGCGTGAAGAAGGAATTGAAATCGACGTCCTGCTGCGCTTCGGGCGTCAGCACCAATTTCGAGATCGGCGTCAGGGTGGCCTTGAACTTGGCTTCCTGCACGTTTTTCAACATGACGCGCTTGGAGCCGCGCGCGCTGATGATGCGCTCGTCGTTCGGCAAATTGTAGGCGGCCGTCTGCACGGCCATATTGCCGTCGCCGGCGCCATACACCTGGTTGACCACCACCATCGGCGCCAGCGCGCCCACTTTCGGGTTGCGGTACTGGGCGTCGAGCGGCAGGTTGTCTTCCAGTTCCTGCATGTGCTTGGCGAAGAAGTTCAGCTTCTGCGTTTCCGCCTGGTCGCGGATGTTCACGTAGGCCTCGAACGCGGCCTTGTAGCCAAACAGCTCGTCGTTATACGTCTCGTACGGGCCGATGGTGATGTCGACGGGCGAATCGAGGTCCATCCAGGCGAAGTCGGACGGCAGGTAATCGTTGTCGAGGAAGGCCTTGGCGCGCAGGGTGAGAAATTTCTTCAGGGAAGCGTTGTCCGTGGCGGCGGCCGCCTCGTCGAGCAGCTTGGCCAGTTGCTTGAGTTCCACCTTGTATTCGTCCGAATACTTGACGGTCTGGTACTTGCCGTCCTTGCCAGCGCGAATCGTCGTGAAGAACCATTGCGCCTGCTGCTTGTCCTCTGGCGACAAACCATTCATCCACGTTTCCAGGCTGGCCTTGGTGGCGCCCTGCGGATAGAAATTGCCCGCTTCCGGCTTGTGCGCGGGAATGGCGATGCCGGCATAGCTGGCCGGCATGAACGAGGCGTGGGCGTCGAGGATCGACCATGGTCCCTTGTTGATCCAGAAATAATTCAGGCGGGCCTGTCCCAGCTTTGACCTGTCCTTCTTCAGTGCCGCCCACAGCGCTTCATTGCCGGACCAGCGCTGGCGCAGTTGCAGCACGTCGACCAGCTTGGCCGCCTCGACCAGCTTGGCGATGGCCTGGCGGTCGCCCGCGGACAGGTGCGTGACATCGGCCGTCAGCGCGACGGGTGCGTAGCGGGCGCTCATGGCCGCCAGTTGTTGCGCGGTGGCCGGGGCTGCCGGCGTTGCGGCGCAGGCGCTGCCGACGGCGGCAGCCATCAGCAGGGGAATCAGGAGTTTTTTCATGGAGGTCTCGGTTGGATTTTTCTCGGAAAAAAAGCGGATGGCGCGGATGGCGCGCTACCGCTTTCTTGCTCAGCCTGCGATTGTCCCACCTGCCCCATGGCATGGCAAGCCGCTTACCAGACCTTGTACACCTGCCCCGTCTGCGCCCCCTCCACGCTGCGGCTGTAGGCCAGCGCCACGCGGCTTGCGGCGGCCGGTTCGAAGCCGTAGAAGAAGGGTCCATACGCTTCCAGCGATTCTTCCAGCACCGTGGGGCTGACGGCATTGATGCGCACGCCGCGCGCCAGTTCGATGGCGGCCCCCCTTACAAAACCTTCCACGGCCGCATTCGTCATGCTGGCGGCCGCACCGAAGCGGATAGGCTGCTCGGCCACGATGCCGCTGGTCAAGGTAATCGAACCGCCGTCGTTCAGGTATTCCTGCGCCACCAGCGCCACGTTGACCTGGCCCATCAGCTTGCTGTCCAGGCCCAGCTGGAACTGTTCAGGCGTGAATTCGGCCAGCGGGCCGAAGTGCAGCTTGCCGGCCGTGACGACGACGGCGTCGACCTTGCCAATGCGCTTGAACAGGGCGCGCACTTGCGCGATGTCGCCCATGTCGGCCTGGTGCGTGCCCGTGCGGCTGCCCACTTCGATGATTTCATGGCGTTGCGCCAGTTGTGCGGTGACGGCCTTGCCGATGGTGCCGCTGGCGCCGATGATGACGATTTTCATGCTGCTTCCTTGTGTGGGTTGAACGATGCAGCCAGTATGCGCCGCTTCCAAAAAGGAATAAATGCGCTAGAATTTACAAGATTACTAATCTGTAGTTTTCAATCAGGTGCCCATGGATAAATTGCGCAGCATGGAAATCTTTGTGTCCGTCGTCGACCAGGGCAGTTTCACGGCGGCCGCCGACACCTTCCGCATCTCTCCCGTGATGGTGGGCAAGCACATCAAGCAGCTGGAAGAGCGGCTGGGTGCGCGCCTGCTGGCGCGTACGACACGCCGGCAAAGTCTGACGGAAATCGGCCGGCAATACGTGGACCAGTGCCGCCAGATCCTGGCGCAGATCGCGGCGGCCGAAACGGGCGCGGAAGCGATGCGCGCCACGCCGCGCGGCAAGCTGAAAATCACGGTGCCCGTGTCCTTCGGCAGCGAATGCATCGCGCCGCTGATGGCCGACTATCTGACGGCCTACACGGACGTGAGCCTGGAACTCAATTTGAATGACAGGATGGTGGACCTGGTGGAGGAAGGCTTCGATGCGGCCATCCGCATCGGCAAGCTGGAAGATTCCGGCATGGTGGCGCGGCCCTTGCGTCCCTATGCGATGGTGATCTGCGCCTCGCCCGCCTACCTGGCAAAGCACGGCACGCCGCGCACGCCGGACGACCTGGCGCGGCACGAATGCGTGGATTTCATGCAGTGGTCGCGCCACATGCGCTGGCGTCTGAGCGGCAAGGAAGCGCGCCACGATGGCGCTGCGGCCGAAAGCCGCTTCCGCTCGAACAATGGGCAGGCGCTGCGCATGGCGGCCCTGCACGGCTTCGGCATCGTCATGCAGGCGGAGATTTTGCTGGCCGACGATATCGCGGCGGGGAGGCTGGTGCCGCTGCTGGCCGACTACGTGCCGGCGCCGCGCCTGATGCATGTGCTGTATCCGCGCGACCGCCAGCCCACGCCGAAGCTGACGACCTTCATCGATTTTCTGCTGGAACGCTACGGGCCGGCGGCGACACCGCCACCGGCCGCGCTCACGTAATCGTCGTGCCTAGTTCACCTTCGAGGCTGGCGCGGAAGCCAGCTTGGCCAGTTCGCCGTCCGGCTGCCAGCCGGCACCTAAAGAGCGGGCCACGGCCACGGTCGCCAGCAGGCGCTGGGTCTTGATCTGCGCGGCGGCGCGGTCCGCTGCCAGCGAACTGCGCTGCGCATCGGTGACGTCCAGGTAGGTCGAGATACCGCGCTCGTAGCGCGTGCGCGCCACCAGGTAGGCGCGCGCCGCCGCTTCCTGCGACAGGGCCTGGGCGTCGCCCTGCAACTGGCGCTGCTCCACGTCGGACAGCGCATCTTCCACTTCGCGCAAGGCCGTCAAGAGCTTCGTTTCATGGTTCGCCACGGCTTCCGCATAGCGCGCCTTGGACAGGTCAAGATTGGCCTGGTTGCGGCCACCGTCGAAGATCGGCAGGGACAGGGCCAGCGGACCAAAGCTGAACTGGCGCGAACCGCCCTGCGCCAGGTCGCGCAGCTTTTCCGACGCGTAGCCGAAATTGCCCGTCAATTGCAGCGACGGATAAAACGCGCCTTCGGCCACGCCCACTTGCGCGTTAGCCGCGCGCAGGCCCGCCACGCTGGAAACGAGGTCCGGGCGGTGCGCCAGCAGGCTGGCGGGCAAGCCGACAGGGACGACCGGCGGCAGCGGCAAGATGGACGGATCGGCGGCCACCGGCAATTGCAGCGCCGACGGCGGCTTGCCCGTCAGGGTAGCCAGGCTGTTTTCCAGCTGGTTGCGCTGGCGCTTGACTTCGTGCAAGTCGGCCTGCGCGTTCGACAGCTCGACTTTCGCGCGCGCCAGGTCCAGCTCATTCGTCAAGCCCGCATTGAAGCGCGCTTCGACCAGCTGCGCCGACTCGCGGCGCGTGTCCAGCGCGCCATTCAGGATGGCTATTTCCGCGTCCAGGCCGCGCAGCTGCCAGTAATTGCTGGCCACTTGCGACGACAGCATCAGCAGCACGCCGTCGCGGTCGGCCTGCGCCGCCAAGGCTTGCGAGTCGGCCGCTTCGACCATGCGTTTTACACGGCCCAGCAAGTCGACTTCATACGACAGCGATCCGCCGATCGAAAAATTATTGCCGCTGATGGAGCGGTTGCCCAGGGCCAGGCCCTGCGACGTGTTGGCCGAGGTGCGCGAGTTCGAGATCCCCGTGCTGACGTTCACGCTCGGGCCCTGGTTGGCGCGCGCCGTGCCGCTTTGCGCCAGCGCCTGCAGCAAGCGCTCGCCGGCCGCTTTCACGCTGGGGTTGTCCTGCAGCGCGCTTTGCTCGAGGCGGTTCAGGGTGGCGTCGCCGTAGATGCTCCACCACTCCTTGGGCAGCTGTGCGGCATCCGCCGCGGCCGCGCCATGGCGGAAGGTGTCGGCGCCGGCGACATTGCCCGGCGCGGTAAAATCCTGGCCCACGGTGCCGCAGGCGGACAGCGCCACGGCAAGGGAAGCGGCCAGCGCGATTTTCGTCAATACTGTTTGCATGATGTGTACCTTCTTGTTCTTGAGGTGCTGCACGTGCGGGCTGCGCGCGGTCAATGACCGCCGCCACCGCCACCGGGAGCTTTGAGTTTGTCGGCCAGCCACAGGGGCACGATGCAGGCCAGCAGGATGGCGCCGATCAGGAAGAAGCCATCGTTGTAAGCCATCACATACGCTTCGCGGCGCACGATGCCGTCGATCGCCTGCAAGGCCTGGTTGCCGGCCGTGACGGCGTCATAGCCCTTGGCCATGAACGAGGACGTCAGCTGGTCGATGCGCAGCTGCGTGGCGCTGGAATACGCATTGATCGCTTCACCCAGGCGCTGCGAGTGGAAGTGCTCGCGGGTGCTCAGGGCCGTGGCCAGCAGGGCGATGCCGATCGAGCCGCCCAGGTTGCGCGTCATGTTGAACAGGCTCGATGCGGACGGCATATCCTTCGGCGCGATGCCCTTCATGGCGAAGTTCGACAGGGTCAGCATGACGAAGGGCTGGCCCAGCGCGCGCACCACCTGCGACCACAGCAGCTGGTCGTAGCCGGTGGACGCGTCCATGTAGGCATTCATCATGCACGAGCCGCCAAACAGCAAGAGGCCGAACGAGCACAGGATGCGGTTGTCCACCACCGACGACAGCTTGGCGACAAACGGCATGATGAACAGCTGCGGCAAGCCTACCCACATGATGACTTCACCGATCTGCATCGGCGAGTAGCCGGCGATCTGGCCCAGGAACAGGGGCAGCAAAAAGGCCGAACCATACAGGCCCATGCCCGTCACGGCCGACAGCACGGTGGCGACGAGAAAATTGCGCTGGCCGTACAGGCCCAGGTTGACGAACGGTTCGGCACGCGTGGCGCTGGTGACGACCCAGCCCAGGATGCCCACCAGGGCCAGCGAGGCGAAGGCGATGATGAAACCGGAGTCGAACCAGTCCTTCGAGTTGCCCTCTTCCAGGAAGATGGTCAGGCAGCCGAGGCCCAGGGCCATGAAGAAGATGCCCAGCCAGTCGGCTTTCCAGAACATCTCGAGCTTCATCGGCTCCTTGTCCAGGCCATAGATCATGCCGGCGATCAGCAGCACGCCCGGCACCCAGTTGATGTAGAAGATCGAGGGCCAGCCATACAGCTCGCTCAGATACCCGCCCAGGGTCGGGCCCATGGCTGGCGCCAGGGTGGCCGTCAGGCCGAAAATCGCCATGCCGACGGCGCGCTTCGACGGCGGCAGCTTGAGCATCACCAGGGTGAACGCCATCGGGATCAGGGCGCCGCCCGTGAACCCCTGCAGCATGCGGAAGACGATCATGCTTTCCAGGTTCCAGGCCGTGCCGCACAGGGTGGAGAACAGCAGGAAGAAAGCGGTGGTGCCGATCATGTAGGTGCGCAGACCGAACACGCGCGCCAGCAGCGCGGTGAGGGGAATGACGATAATTTCCGCCACCAGGTAGGCCGTGGAAATCCACGAGCCCTCTTCCTGGGTGGCCGACAGCGAACCAAGGATATCCTTGAGCGAGGAGTTGGTGATCTGGATGTCGAGCACCGCCATGAAGGCGCCCAGCATGCCGGCGGCGACCGCCAGCCAGGTGCGCCCGGAGACTTTCTCGTCGATCACGGGAAACGCTGGCGGCTTCGCCAGCGTGGTGGAGGGGCTGCTCATGGAAGCTTAGCGCGTGGTGGACTGGGCGGCGGGGGCGGCGGCGTGGCGCGGTGCCTTGTCCGACTCGGGCTGATTCACTTCCACTTCGGCGATCACCGACATGCCCGGCACCAGGCGGCCATTCATGGCCTTGATGTCTTCCGGCTGGAAGACGATTTTCACCGGCACGCGCTGGACGATCTTGGTGAAGTTGCCGGTCGCGTTATCGGCTGGCAGCAGGGCGAATTGCGCGCCCGAAGCTGGCGCGAAGCTGTCCACGGTGCCCACCAGTTTCTTGCCCGGCATGGCGTCGATGGTCACGTGCACGCTCTGGCCGCGGTGCAGGTCGGCCAATTGGGTTTCCTTGAAGTTGGCGGTGACCCAGACGTTGTCTTGCACGATGGCCGTCAATTGCTGGCCAGGCTGCACGCGCATGCCCGTTTCCACATTGCGCTTGCCGATGCGGCCGGCGACAGGGGCCAGGATGCGGTTGTATTGCAGCTGCTGTTCCGCGTCCTTCAATTGCACGCGCAATACAGCCACTTGCGCCTTGGCGACGTCGCGCGCAGCTTGCGCCGCACCGATCTGCGCCTTGGCGGCCGAAGCGCTGTCGCGGCGGGCGGCCAGGTCGGCCACGGCGCTCGAGCGGGCAGCATTGGCCGCGTCGAGTTCCGCTTTCGACACGGCTTTCATCTGGCTCGTGTACAGCTGGCCATAACGGTCCGCATCCTGTTTTGCGCGCAGCAGCTGCGCATCGGCTTGCGCCACTTGCGCCTGGGCGCCACTGGCTTGCGCCTGCACTTGCGCGATCTGCGCGTCCGCTTGCAGCACTTGCTGCTCGGCGCTGGCGATCTGCGCGGCGATCTGCTCGGTTTTCACGCGCTGGTCGAACGGGTCGAGTTCGGCGATCACGTCGCCCTCTTTCACCATTTGATTGTCGTCGATGAAGACCTTCGTGACGACGCCGGAAATGCGCGCCGAAACGGGATGCACATGGCCAGCCACATAGGCATTTTCCGTTTCCACGAAATAGTGGCTGCGGTACCACATGCGCGCGCCGGCGCCCAAGGCGACCAGGACGATCAGGCCGGCGATGATTTTCACACGGTTGTTAGGGGGTGCGGAGCTGGCGGAAGCGGCGGGCGCGGAAGGGGCGGCCGGGGCCGCGGGTGGGACGGCGCTCAGCACTTTGTGCTCTGCTTGGCCTGGCTGGTTGAACATACTCGCTCCGGAAATGAAATGATATAGGTTCATTATTGGGCAAAGAAAAGCCAAAGTCAAGAAATGAAACGATTGCATTTCATTTTAATTTGCACTACAGTGTGAGCCATCACTTACCTTCCAACTTGTAAAGAGACCCAGACCATGTCCGATCCCGGCCTCAGCGATACCTTGCCTACCGATAAAGAATCCGACGACGACGCCCAGGAGCTTTCCTGCTGCGGCAAGCCAGCCGGCCGCCCGCGCGCTGCCGACATGGAAGCGCGCATGGACAACCTGCTGCACACGGCCGGCTGCCTGTTTCTGGAAAAAGGGTATGGAAAGGTCAGCCTGGAAATGATCGCCCGCGAAGCCCATGTGGCCGTGCGCACGATTTATGTGAAGTTTGGCGGCAAGTCGGGCTTGTTCAATGCCGTGGTGGAACTGCGCCGCGCCGCCTATTTCTCGACCATGCCGGCGCTGGAAACGGATATGCGCCCCCTGCCCACCATCCTGGGCGAGTTCGGCCTGCTGTTCGTGCAGCTCGTCACCATGCCGGCGGCCATCCGCCTCAATCGCATGGTGGTGGCCGAGGCGGCCACGCACCCGGAACTGGCGGAAACGTTTTACAAGGTGGGACCGGGACAGACGCGCGAGATGCTGACGAGGTTTTTCAGCCGCCCCGATATCGCGCCCCTGTTTCGCGCGGAACTGGCGCCGGCCATGCTGTCGCTGCACCTGCTCAATTGCCTGCTGGGCGACCAGATGTCGCGCCTGCTGTTTCCGCCGCCGGCGCAACCGGACGTGGCGCAATTGCGCGCCAAGGTGGCCGTCAGTCTCGACCTGTTCCTGCACGGCACCCTGCGCCAGCCGCTGGCGGACTGACGCGCAGGTCAGCCGGGGCGGCTGCAGTCTTCCGGCAGCGCCGCTTTGGCATGTTCATCGCTCAAGCCCAGTGCGCGCAGGAAGGGCTGGGCCGCCGACGCGCCATCGACACTGAGTGAAGACTCACTTGCATCGTAGCGGTCCGGGCCATAGCGCATCAGGTCGAACGAGGTTTCAAAGCGTTGCGCCAGGAAATACGTGCGGAAGTAGTCGAAGGAAAACGCCACCTGGCCATCGGCCCGCAGCAGCAAGCCATGCGCATACAACGGCGCCAGCCAATCCCCTGCCGCCATGCTCCAGCCCTTCACGCCGCAATAGTCGCTGGCAAAACGTTCCAGCTCCGCCTCGTTGAGGAAGACGCTCTTGGCTTCGAACATCACGAACGCCAGCTCGATCAGGAATTCGCGCGCATCGGCAGCCTCGCCAGCATCCACGCGCTGCCGCGTGCCCGCCTTGCCCAGCAAGCCATCGAGATAAGCGCGTTCACCTGCCAGCTGCGGCAGCAGGGTGGCAAACACATACTCGGCATCCATCTGCCCCGTTTCCTGGCCATTCGGCGTGTACAGCACCGACAGGGCGAAGTTCTTGCTCACGTCATCGAACTCGCGCAGAGACACCGTCCACTGCGTGCCCGCCCTGCCGCCATCGGCCGCGGCCTCGCCCGTGCCGAACTCGAGCACGGAAAACGCCGCCATCTGGCCATTCGCACCGTACAGGCTGCCGGGATTGCTCTTGAACAGGATACCCAGCGACTTCATCAGTGAACTGGCATCGCCCGTATGCTGGTGGCCATGGAACACGGCGTGGATATTCTTGTAGTGCGCGCGCTGCTCGGCACTGGCGTGCTCGTCGGCGGAGAAAAAGCTGAAGCCGGCATTGCCCAGCGCCGCAGCCGCGACACCCTGCGCGCGGCTGCCCGGCACCAGGTAGAAACGCGCGCCGGGCAAGCTGGCCGCCTGCAGCAAGGGGCGCAGGAAGTATTCGTAGACGTATACGGGCGTCGTGCCGGCACAGGCGTCGGGCGCCACCAGCTGCCCCGTGAAGAAAATCGCATCGATCCGCTTGCCCGCCGCCAGGATAGCGGCCACGTCCTGGTACAAGGCATGCAGCATCACGGCTTGCTCTTGCTCATCGGCCCGGCGCAAGCGGACATCGGAAATATGAAGGGCGGTAAATTTTTTCATCGTTGCAAAGCTCTCTCAGTACAGCGGAATTTGACCGTATCCCACGCTGGCAACATTCCTGGAAAAATCACACGCTTCCGTCGAAGCAAAAGAAAAACATGGTTACAGACCTCCATTCTGCCACTTTTTCCGCACGGCAATACTCACCAATTTTCACAAGACACCGCTGCACCACGTTTTACCATGCCGCAGGTCAAGGGAAATAAAAAAACCGAGAACGTATCCCGGTTTTTCATACTGAAAGTTAACTCTTTATCAGTGCTTGCGCGGCGACGGCAAGTCCGTGCACACGCCTTCGTACACTTCGGCGCGCTTTTGCCAAACTGCCGATCGATTCGCCCAGCGTTGGATGCGGGTGGATGATCTTGCCGATGTCGGTGCCGTCGCAGCCCATTTCGATGACCAGCGCGATCTCGCCGCTTCATCGTTCACCTGTCGCCCGCGTGCGTGCCGGCGATGGTTGGATAGTAAAAAACCCCGCAATCGCTTGCGGGGTTTTTAGTGTTACGACACAGCGCTACAACATCAGCGCTTGCGCGGCGGCGGCAAGTCCGTGCACACGCCTTCGTACACTTCGGCGGCCATACCGATCGATTCGCCCAGGGTCGGGTGCGGATGGATGGTCTTGCCGATGTCAGTGCCGTCGCAGCCCATTTCGATGGCCAGCGCGATTTCACCAATCATGTCGCCCGCATGCGTGCCGACGATGGTGCCGCCGATGATGCGGTGCGTTTCAGCGTCGAACAGCAGCTTGGTGAAGCCTTCGGCGCGGCCGTTGGCCACGGCGCGGCCCGAGGCTGCCCAAGGGAAGTGGCCCTTCTCGACCTTGATGCCCTTGGCTTTCGCTTCGTCTTCCGTGATGCCGGCCCATGCCACTTCCGGATCCGTGTAGGCGACCGATGGAATCACCTTGACGTCGAAGTGCGACTTCTGGCCGGAAGCCGCTTCCGCTGCCACGTGGGCTTCATGTACGGCCTTGTGCGCCAGCATCGGCTGGCCGACCAAATCGCCGATGGCGAAGATGTTCGGCACGTTGGTGCGCATCTGACTGTCGACGTTGATGAAACCGCGATCCGTCACTTGCACGCCCGCCTTGTCGGCGGCCAGCTTCTTGCCGTTCGGGCTGCGGCCCACGGCCACCAGCACCAGGTCGTAGACTTGCGGCGCCGGTGCCGTGGCACCTGCTTCGGCAGCTTCAAACGTGACCTTGATGCCTTCCGGCAGAGCCTCGACGGCTACCGTCTTGGTCTTGGTCATGATGTTGTCGAAGCGCTTCTCGTTGAACTTCTGCCACACCTTGACGGCGTCGCGGTCCGCGCCCTGCATCAGGCCATCCATCATTTCGACCACGTCGATGCGCGCGCCGAACGTGGAATACACGGTCGCCATTTCCAGGCCGATGATGCCGCCGCCGATGACCAGCATGCGTTTCGGGACCTGGCGCAATTCCAGCGCGCCCGTCGAATCGACGATGCGCGGGTCTTCCGGCACGAATGGCAGTTTCACCACGGACGAACCGGCCGCGATGATGGCTTGCTTGAACTGCACGACTTTTTTGGAGCCGTCGCCTGCCGTCACTTCGATGTGGTTCGCGGACAGGAACTGGCCCACGCCCGTCACCACTTGCGTCTTGCGCGCCTTGGCCATGCCGGCCAGACCGCCCGTCATGTTCGAGATCACGCCTTCCTTGTACTTGCGTACCTGGTCGATGTCGATGGTCGGCTTGGCAAACGTCACGCCCGTGTTGGACATGTGCGCCGTTTCATCGATGACGGAGGCGACGTGCAGCAGCGCTTTCGACGGGATGCAGCCCACGTTCAGGCACACGCCGCCCAGGGTCGCGTAGCGCTCGACGATGACCGTCGACATGCCCAGGTCGGCCGCGCGGAACGCCGCCGAGTAGCCGCCAGGACCGCCGCCCAATACCATCATGTCGACATCGATGTCGACCTGGCCGCTGTAATTGCCGGCCGGGATGGCGGCAACGGCCGCAGCTGGCGCCGCCGCCGCAGGAGCCGGAGCTGCTGCTGGTGCGGGAGCGGCCGCTGGTGCGGCTGCAGGAGCGGCGGCGCCGTCAAGCGCTTCCACCACCAGCAGCGCGCTGCCTTCGGCGATCTTGTCGCCGACCTTGACTTTCAATTCCTTGACGACGCCCGCGTGGGTCGATGGAATCTCCATGCTGGCCTTGTCCGATTCGACGGTGATCAACGACTGGTCCACCTTGATGGTGTCGCCGACCTTGACCATCAGTTCGATGACTTCGACTTCCTTGAAGTCGCCGATATTCGGTACTTTTACCTCTACTGTGCTCATCAATCGCTCCTTACAGCAGAATTTTGCGCATGTCGGCCAGGACTTCGCCGAGGTACACGGAGAATCGCGCGCCCATCGCGCCATCGACCACGCGGTGGTCGTAGGACAGCGAGGTGCCCATCATCAAACGTGGCTGGAAGGCCTTGCCATCCCATACCGGCTTGATCGAGGCTTTCGACAGACCCAGGATCGCGACTTCCGGCGCATTGACGATAGGCGTGAAGTGCGTGCCGCCGATGCCGCCCAGGGACGAGATCGTGAAGCTGGCGCCCTGCATGTCGGCCGGTTTCAGCTTGCCTTCGCGCGCCTGCAGCGACAGCTCCGTCATTTCGCGGGCGATCTGCGAGACCGACTTCTGGTCCGCGCCCTTGATCACCGGTACCACCAGGCCATTCGGCGTGTCGGCCGCGAAGCCGATGTTGTAGTACTGCTTGAGGATCAGGTTCTCGCCCTTGGCGTCGAGCGAGGCGTTAAACGCGGGGAATTTCTTCAGCGCGGCAACGGATGCCTTGATGACGAAAGCCAGCATGGTCAGCTTGGCCGCATCCTTGTTCTTCGCATTGGCCGCATTGGTGTCGACGCGGAACGCTTCCAGGTCCGTCACGTCCGCTTCGTCGAACTGCGTGACGTGCGGGATCATGACCCAGTTGCGGTGCAAATTCGGACCCGAGATTTTCTTGATGCGCGACAGCGGCAGCAATTCGGTCGCGCCGAACTTGCTGAAGTCCAGCGACGGCCATGGCAGCAGATCCAGGCCCACGCCCGAACCGGCTTTGGCGACCGGCGCGTTCGGCGCGGCGACGGCGCCCGACATCACGCCCTTGACGAAGTTCTGCACGTCTTCCTGGGTGATGCGGCCTTTCGGACCGGAACCGCCCACGCGGGTCAGGTCCACGCCCAGTTCGCGCGCGAACTTGCGGATCGACGGCGACGCGTGCGCCAGCTTGCCGTTGACGGCAGGAGATGCAGCGGCGGCAGGGGCAGCAGCAGGTGCTGCGGCAGGCGCCGGTGCCGAAGCGACGGCGGCGGCTGGTGCTGCGGCGGCTTGCGCTGGCGCGGCGGCAGGGGCAGCCGCGGCAGGAGCAGCGCCACCGGTCGTTTCCACGACCAGCACCAGCGAACCCTTGGCAACCTTGTCGCCAACCTTGACTTTCAATTCCTTGACGATACCGGCGTGGCTCGATGGGATTTCCATGCTGGCCTTGTCCGATTCGACCGTCAGCAGCGACTGGTCGACCTTGATGCTGTCGCCGACCTTGACCATCAGTTCGATGACTTCGACTTCCTTGAAGTCGCCGATATCGGGTACGGTCACTTCGACCAGGGCCGGCGCGCCGGCAGGGACGGCAGGTGCTGGCGCGGCCGCAGGAGCGGCGGCAGGTGCAGCTTCAGCGGCAGGTGCTGCAGCCGGGGCGGCAGCGGCAGGCGCCGGCGCCGAGGCGTCGTCCGCCACTTCCAGCAGCAGGACCAGCGAACCTTCGGCGATCTTGTCGCCCACGTTGACTTTCAATTCCTTGACGACACCGGCGTGGCTCGATGGAATTTCCATGCTGGCCTTGTCCGATTCGACCGTGATCAGGGACTGGTCGACCTTGACCGTATCGCCTGGCTTGACCATCAGTTCAATGATCTCGACTTCCTTGAAATCGCCGATATCCGGGACTTTGACTTCCACAATGCTCATAGCTTGCTCCGTTATTTTATTTGTCAGATGGACCCGCACACACGCCAGGGCGGCGCTTTCGCACCGCCCTGGCATCATCGGGTCCGCACAACGATTACTGGGTCACCGGATTCGGTTTGTTCGCGTCGATGCCGTACTTGGCAATCGCCTGCTCCACCACCGACACGTCGATCTTGCCTTCGTCAGCCAGCGATTTCAACGCGGCCACGGTGACATAATAACGGTTCACTTCGAAGAACTCGCGCAGCTTGGCGCGGCTGTCCGAGCGGCCAAAGCCATCGGTACCGAGCACTTTATAAGTGCGGCCCTTCGGCATGAAGGCGCGGATCTGTTCTGCAAACGCGCGCATGTAGTCGGTCGTGGCGACGATCGGGCCGTCCGTATCCTGCATCAGCGACGTCACGTACGGCACGCGCTGCTCCTTCGACGGGTTGACCATGTTCCAGCGTTCCGCATCCTGGCCATCGCGGGCCACCAGGGTCAGCGACGGCGCCGACCACACGTCCGCAGCCACGCCCCAGTCGTTCTGCAGCAATTCGGCGGCGAAGATCGATTCGCGCAGGATGGTGCCGCAGCCGATCAGCTGTACGCGCAGCTTGGCGTCCGCCGGACCTTCCTGCAGCTTGTACATGCCTTTCAGGATGCCTTCTTCCTGGCCTGGCTTGATGCCTGGCTGGGCGTAGTTTTCGTTCATGATCGTGATGTAGTAGAACACATCTTCCTGGTTGGCGATCATGCGGCGCAGGCCGTCCTGGATGATGACGGCGACTTCATGGCTGAAGGTCGGATCGTACGGCATGCAGGTCGGGATGGTCGCGGCGAAGATATGGCTATGGCCATCTTCGTGCTGCAAGCCTTCGCCGTTCAGGGTCGTACGGCCAGCCGTGCCGCCCATCAGGAAGCCGCGGGCGCGCATGTCGGCCGAAGCCCATACCTGGTCGCCGATGCGCTGGAAGCCGAACATCGAGTAGAAGGTGTAGAACGGGATCATGATGCGGTCGTTGGTCGAATACGACGTCGCCGCGGCGATCCACGAGCTCATGCCGCCCGCTTCGTTGATGCCCTCTTGCAGGATCTGGCCAGCCTTGTCTTCGCGGTAGTACATGACCTGGTCTTTGTCGACCGGCTCGTACAACTGGCCTTTCGGGTTGTAGATGCCGATCTGGCGGAACAGGCCTTCCATGCCGAAGGTACGCGATTCATCGACCAGGATAGGCACGACGCGCTGGCCCAGGTTCGGGTCTTTCAGCAGGGTCGAAATGACGCGCACGAACGCTTGCGTGGTCGAGATTTCACGGCCTTCAGGGGTTGCTTCCAGCACGTTCTTGAACGCGTCCAGGCCAGGCACCGGCAGGGTTTCTTCCGCTTTCTGGCGGCGCTGCGGCAGGTAGCCGCCCAGGGCCTTGCGGCGCTCGTGCAGGTAGACCATTTCCGGCGCGTCGTCGGCTGGCTTGAAGAACGGGATGTCGGCCAGCTTGTCGTCAGGGATAGGCAGCGAAAAGCGGTCGCGCATTTCGCGGATGGCTTCATCGTCCAGTTTTTTCGTCTGGTGCGCCGTGTTGCGCGCTTCGCCGGACTTGCCCATGCCGTAGCCCTTGATGGTTTTCACCAGCAGGACGGTAGGCTGGCCCTTGTGTTCCTGGGCGATCTTGAATGCCGCGTAGATCTTGTGCGGATCGTGGCCGCCGCGGGTCAGGCGCCAGATGTCGTCGTCCGTCATGTTGGCAACCATTTCCAGCAGCTTCGGATGCTTGCCGAAGAAGTGCTTGCGCACGTAGGCGCCGTCTTTCGCCTTGTAGTTCTGGTATTCGCCATCGACGGTTTCCATCATCACGCGCTGCAGGATGCCTTCTTTATCTTGTGCCAGCAGGGCGTCCCAGCCCGGGCCCCAGATGACCTTGACGACGTTCCAGCCGGCGCCACGGAATTCGCCTTCCAGTTCCTGGATGATCTTGGTGTTGCCGCGCACAGGGCCGTCCAGGCGCTGCAGGTTGCAGTTGACCACGATGACCAGGTTGTCGAGCATGTCGCGTGCGGCCAGGCCGATCGCGCCCAGCGATTCCGGCTCGTCCATCTCGCCATCGCCGCAGAAGGCCCAGATCTTGCGGTTGTCGGTTTTCGCGATGCCGCGTGCGTGCAGGTATTTCAGGAAGCGCGCCTGGTAGATCGCCATGTGCGGGCCCAGGCCCATCGACACGGTCGGGAACTGCCAGAAGTCAGGCATCAATTTAGGATGCGGGTACGAAGACAGGCCCTTGCCGTCGACTTCCTTGCGGAAGTTCAGCATTTGCTCTTCCGTCAAGCGGCCTTCGAGGAAGGCGCGCGCGTAGACGCCGGGCGACGAGTGGCCCTGGATGTACAGCAGGTCGCCGCCGTGGTCGGCCGTTGGCGCGTGCCAGAAATGGTTGAAACCGATGCCCAGCATGTTCGCCAGCGAAGCGAACGAGGACAAGTGGCCGCCCAGGTCGCCGTCGGCGCGGTTGGCCTTGACGACCATGGCCATGGCGTTCCAGCGCATCCACGAGCGCAGGCGCTCTTCGTATTCCAGGTTGCCGGGACAGTGTGCTTCTTGTTTGGTGGGGATGGTATTAACGTAGGCGGTGGTGCTGGAGAACGGGATCTGGGCGCCGCGGCGGCGGGCCAGGTCAACCATGCGCTCCATCAGGTAATGCGCGCGTTCCGGACCTTCATTTTCCAGAACGGCTTCGAGCGCGTCCAGCCACTCCTTGGTTTCCTGCATATCCGGGTCGGTGCCGATCTGTGTCGTTACCTGGTTCAGTTGAGCTGACATCTGTTGAGTCTCCTTTGTGAACGCCCCACCCCGATTTTCCGGATCGCTGTCGGACGGTATTTCGCTGATTATTTACTATTAAGTCGGTTTAGTGTGGGGATTCTAACAGCGTATTTACTATTTTTCAAATTACGATATAGCATTTCGTATTGTGAAATCACCCTATGAAATTTATGCTGCACTGCCGCAAATTCTGTCCGGAAATTAGCGTGATCAAAGTGCCAAAAACGACGCCAAAACTCCAAGCCCTTGCGCTCCCTACGCCACCAGCACACCCGCAAAACGCATTAACGCCCCAGTCGCCCGCCCAGGCGCTTCGGGCCAAGCAGGCCTGAAAAATGTCGAGGGCAAGGCGCGGCGACGCAGACAGTACGCCAGTACGGCAAGGAGCTGCAACGCCGCCATCGGCATTTTCTCAGGCCCGCGTCTCCGGCCCGCTTTTTAACGTTACGGCATTGGCGCCAAAACCGCCCCTTTGCGCCGCCCGGCTTTATAATCTGTCTTTTCCCTCCCACACAGCCTCCTACCATGCCAGCACAACTGATCGACGGAATCGCCCTCTCCCAAAAACTGCGCAGCGAGATCGCCACGCGCGCCGCCGCCCTCACGGCCAAGGGCACCCAGCCCGGCCTGGCCGTGATCCTCGTCGGCGAAGACCCGGCCAGCCAGGTGTATGTCCGCAACAAGGTCAAGGCGTGCGGCGACGTGGGTTTCCACTCGGTGCTGGAAAAATATGAAGCGGACCTGTCCGAAGCGGACTTGCTGGCACGCATCGCCAGCCTGAATACCGACCCGGCCATCCACGGCATCCTCGTGCAAATGCCCTTGCCAAAACATATCAACCCGCACAAGGTCATCGAAGCGATCGCCACGACGAAAGACGTGGACGGCTATTCCGTCCTGAGCGCAGGCGAACTGATGACGGGCTTGCCCGGCTTCCGCCCGTGCACACCATACGGCTGCATGAAACTGATCGAAAGCACGGGCGTGGACTTGCGCGGCAAGCATGCCGTCGTCATCGGCCGCAGCAACACGGTCGGCAAGCCGATGGCCCTGCTGCTCTTGCAAGCGAATGCTACCGTCACCATCTGCCATAGTGCGACCCCGGACCTGGGCCTGTACACGCGCCAGGCGGACGTGGTCGTGGCCGCCGTCGGCTGCCGCAACACGCTGACGGCCGACATGGTCAAGCCGGGCGCCATCGTCATCGACGTGGGCATGAACCGCGACGATGAAGGCAAGCTGTGCGGCGACGTGGATTTTGCCGGTGTGAAAGAGGTCGCCTCACACATCACCCCGGTACCGGGTGGCGTGGGTCCGATGACGATTACGATGCTTCTCATGAACACGGTAGAGGCTGCCGAGCGCATTTAAGAATCACCGGGGCGGCATGACCGCCCTTTTATATATGGATGGAACCGACGATGAATACCAACCCCCTGCTTGATTTTTCCGGCCTGCCACGCTTCGACGCGATCACGCACGAGCATGTCACGCCTGCCATCGATACCCTTTTGGAACAGGCGCGCGCCACGGTGGCGCAGCTGGAAGCGCCCATGGAAGAAGTGAGCTGGGAAAACTTCGTCGCGCCCCAGGACCAGATCGCCGAAACCCTGGGCCGCGCCTGGAGCATCGTCAACCATTTGAACAGCGTGGTCGATACGCCTGAACTGCGCGCCGCCTACAATGCCAACCTGCCCAAGGTGACGGAATTCTGGACCGAGCTGGGCCAGAACGAAATCCTGTTCGGCAAGTACAAGCAGCTGCAGGCGCGCGCCGATTTCGCCAGCCTGTCGCCGGCGCGCCGCCGCATCGTCGACAATGCCGTGCGCGACTTCCGCCTGGGCGGCGCCGAGTTGCCCGAAGACAAGAAAGAGCGCTTTGGCGCCATCCAGGAAGAACACGCGGCCGTCTCGACGCGTTTTTCCGAAAACGTGCTCGACGCCACCAATGACTATAAATTGCTGGTCGAGAACGAGCTTGACCTGGCCGGCTTGCCGGACGACGTGAAGGCCGCCGCGCGCGCCGCCGCCGAAAAAGCGGGCAAGCAAGGCTACGAATTCTCGCTGCACTTCCCGTCTTATTACCCCATCCTGCAATTTGCCGACAATCGCGCGCTGCGTGAAACCATCTATCGCGCCAACGCCACCAAGGCGTCGGACCAGGGCGACGTGTTCAGCAAGAAAGAGGACTGGGACAACACGCAAAACATCGTCACCTTGTTGCGGCTGCGCAACGAAGAGGCACAACTGCTCGGTTACGCCAATTTCGCCGAAGTGTCGCTCGTCCCCAAAATGGCCACCTCGCCCGCCCAAGTCATCGCTTTCCTGGAAGACCTGGCCAAGCGCGCGCGTCCGTTCGCCGAGAAGGACCTGGCAGAACTGAAACAATTCGCCCGCGAAGAACTGGGCATCGCCGAGCTGCAGGCGTGGGACGTGCCTTACGCTTCGGAAAAGCTGCAGGAGCGCCGCTACGCGTTCTCGGCCCAGGAAGTGAAACAGTATTTCCCTGAACACAAGGTGATCGACGGCCTGTTCCGCCAGATCCAGAACCTGTTCGCCGTCGAGATCAAGCCCGATACGGCACCCGTCTGGCACCCGGACGTGCGTTTTTACCGCATCGAGCGCGACGGCAAGCTGGTCGGCCAGTTCTACCTGGACCTGTATGCGCGCGCAGGCAAGAGCGGCGGCGCCTGGATGGATGACGCGCGCGGCCGCCGCGCCGACGCGCAGCACGTGCAAACGCCGATCGCCTACCTGACCTGCAATTTCACGGAGCCGGCCGTGGTCGACGGCAAGGCTCAGCCTGCCCTGTTCACGCACGATGAAGTCATCACCCTGTTCCACGAATTCGGCCACGGCTTGCACCACATGCTCACCGTCGTCGACGAGCTGGGCGTGTCGGGCATCGCCGGCGTCGAATGGGATGCCGTGGAACTGCCATCGCAATTCATGGAAAACTTCTGCTGGGAATGGGAAGTGCTCGAGCACATGACGGCGCATGCCGCCACGGGCGAGCCGCTGCCGCGCGCGCTGTACGACAAGATGCTGGCGGCCAAGAATTTCCAGTCCGGCTTGCAAACCCTGCGCCAGGTGGAGTTCTCCTTGCTCGACATGCATCTGCACTATGACTACGACGCCAGCACGGGCCAGAGCGTGCAGCAGCTGATCGACGGCGTACGCGCCAAGTTTTCGTTGCTCATCCCGCCTCCGTTCAATCGCTTCCAGAATGCCTTCGGGCATATCTTTTCCGGCGGCTACGCGGCTGGTTACTACAGCTACAAGTGGGCCGAGGTGCTGTCCGCCGACGCCTATGCGGCTTTCGAGGAAGCAAAGGCGCTGGGACCGGCCGCCATTACTGCAGCGGGCAAACGTTACCTGGAAGAAATCCTGTCCGTCGGCGGCTCGCGCCCCGCGCTGGAATCGTTCACGGCCTTCCGCGGCCGCGAGCCAAGCATCGACGCCCTGCTGCGCCACAGCGGCATGGCTGCTTGATCGCCATGAGCCGCGTCGATTTTCACAGCAACGTGCCGGACAAGCTGGCCTACGCCTGCCGCCTGGCGCGCAAGGCCTATATGGCCGGCAACAAGGTCGTCGTGCTGGTGCAGGATGGCGCCCAGCTCGACGCCTTGAACAGCGCCATGTGGACCATTTCCGCCACGGATTTCCTGCCGCACGTGCTGGCGGGCGACCCGCTGGCGGCGCAAACGCCGATCATCCTGACCGATGACGAAACGGCGGAGCTGCCCCATCACGACATCCTCGTCAACCTGTCGCAGCTGCCGCCGGCCATTTACGCGCAGTTCCAGCGCGTCTTCGAGATCGTTTCCATGGATGAGCAAGATGCGCAGGCGGGCCGCCAGCGCTTCCTGCACTACCGCCAGCAAGACGTGCAGCCGACCCACTTCGTGGCAGGCAACTCAGTGGACAAACAATGAGCCAGCAGCCATTCGACCAGGGCATCCCCCTGCTGACGGAGGTGCTGCTGGGGCCGGAAGTGCCCGAGGCCGTCGCGCCCGCTGAGGTGGCGCCTGCCGCCGAGGAAGCGCCGGCGTTGTCGCCTACGGTGGCGCAGCCCGACTGGGATGCCATCGAACAGCGGCTGACGCAGCGCATCCTGCACCAGGTGCAGGGCAAGATCGACCATCTGCTGGAAGAGCGCATCGCCCACGTCCTGCAGACGGCCCTGCAAAACGCCCTGATCGGCATGCGGGGGGCCCTGCGCGAAGACTTGCAGCAGTCGCTGGAGCAGATCGTGGCGCATGCGGTGAGCCATGAGTTGGGCCATCTTCATCCTCCCGTGCAGTAACTGCACGTCTGTCGGCGGCACCATTTCACCCACAGGCAAAAATCTGGGATCAGACCCGACGGGTCTGATCCCGGCATTTCGCAAGCCTGAGCATGCTGCGCAATGTCGGGTTACGCGCTGTGCGCTAACCCGACCTACCCTATTCTCCCTCCCAACGCCATTCTTTGGTGCGCTCGCGCCTGCGAAATTGGTGCATCGCGCCTCACTTTGGTGATTGTTGCGACAAAATGTAAAAAGCCCGAAATGCGGCTTTGCGCCGCCTGTTTTTTGTTGTACCTTTCTTCACACGTACCGCCCCTCGAAGCGGTTTTCACGAGACGCCGCCGTATCTTTATCCATTGGAGAATGTTTATGCTGCTCAAGACCAAAGTCCTTCCTCTCGCCCTCGCCCTCGCTTTTGCCGGCCATGCGGGCGCACAGGAAATCATCAAGATAGGCCACGTCGCCCCGGTCTCTGGCGCCAGCTCCCACCTGGGCAAGGATAACGAGAACGCGGCCAAGATGGCCATCGAGGACTTGAACGCCAAAGGCTTCAAGATCGACGGCAAAGCCGTGAAATTCGTGCTGGTGCCCGAAGATGACGCAGCCGATCCCAAGCAGGGCACGGCCGTGGCGCAAAAGCTGGTCGACGCCAAGGTCAACGGCGTCGTCGGCCACTTGAATTCGGGCACGACGATTCCCGCCTCGCGCATTTACTTCAATGCCGGCATTCCGCAGATTTCGCCGGCCGCCACCAACCCGACATACACCCAGCAGAAATTCAACACGGCCTTCCGCGTCGTCGCCAACGACAACAAGCTGGGCGGCACCCTAGGCTCGTATGCCGTGGGCAAGCTGCAGGCGAAGAAAATTGCCGTCATCGACGACCGCACGGCCTACGGCCAGGGCGTGGCGGAACAGTTCGTCAAGGGCGCCAAGAAGGCGGCGCCCGGCGTGCAAATCGTCGGCAAGGAATTTACCAATGCCAACGCGACGGACTTCAATGCCATCCTGACCAGCATCAAGTCGAAAAATCCCGACCTGATCTTCTTTGGCGGCATGGATTCCGTGGGCGGCCCCATGCTGCGCCAGATGAAGGCGCTGGGCATCAAGGCCAAGTTCATGGGCGGCGATGGCTTGTGCACGGAACCGCTGGGCAAGCTGGCGGGCGACGCCGTGGGCGAAGACATGGTCACCTGCGCGGAAGCGGGCGGCGTGACGGGCGCGCAGCAAAAAGGCATGGACGATTTCCGCGCCCGCTACAAGCAAAAGTACAACATGGAAGTGCAGCTGTACGCGCCGTACGTCTACGATGCCGTGATGACCATGGCCACCGCCATGGCCGACGCCAAATCGTCGAAACCGTCCGTCTACCTGCCCTTCCTGGCCAAGGTGCACTACCAGGGCGTGACGGGGCCGATCTCGTTCGATGCCAACGGCGACATCAAGGATGGCGCTCTGACGCTCTTCACCTATCGGGATGGCAAGAAGACCAAGATGGAAGTGGTCAAGTAAGCGGCTGCGTCGCCACGTAAGCCTGCAAGCCTTCGGCCAGCGCGTCGAAGGTGGCGCGGCAGCGCAGGCTGCCGCGCAAGTCTTCATGCATGGTGATCCAGGTTTCCATCGGTAGCGCAAACGCTTGCGGCAACACGCGCCGCAGGGCTGGATCGCGCGCCGCCAGCCCCGCCTGGCACACGCCGATGCCGGCGCCAGCCCGTATCAGGGCCAGCTGCGCCAGGTCGCTGTCGCTGCGCCAGGCAAAATTTTCCCGCGTAAATCCCTGGAAGGCCGCGCCCGCATTGCGCACGAAGGGGCTCGCCTCGTCGTAGCCGATGACGGCATGGCGCGCCAGGTCCTCCAATGCCAGCGGCGTGCCATGCCGCGCCAGGTAGTCCGCATGCGCATGCAGGCCCAGTTCGATATCGCCCACCTTGCGCGCCACCAGTTGCTCCTGGCGGGGCCTAAGCATGCGCACGGCGATATCCGCTTCCCGGCGCAGCAAATCCTGCACCTTGTTGCTCAATACCAGTTCGATGACCAGGTCCGGATGGCGTGCGCGCAAGCGGGCCAGGATGGGCGGCAGCACTTCCACGCCCACCACTTCGCTGGCCGCGATGCGCACGACGCCGGCCACGCCCTGCCCCTGGCTGCTGGCGGCGCGCTCCATCAGCGCGGCAGTATGTTCCATCGTTTCCGCATGGGGCCGCAGCGCCAGCGCCACTTCCGTGGGTAGCAAGCCCTGCTGGGAACGCGTGAACAGGGTCGCACCCAGCGCCTGCTCGAGCGCGGCGATATGCCGGCCGACGGTCGGTTGCGTGATGGCGAGCGCGCGTGCCGCGCCAGAAAGCGAGCCGTGCTTGAGCACGGCCAGCAGCGAGCGGTAGTATTCCCAGGCAATCGAGGTAGTCATACATAAATGTATAGCCTGTGGTCGATGCTAGTCAATTCCCAATTAGCCTTGCAGGACAGATACTGGCTCAATCAACCACACGGAGGTCATGATGGACAAAACAGCATTGGTACTGGGCGCCACGGGCGGCATCGGCGGCGAGATGGTGCGCCAGCTATTGGCGGCAGGCTGGCAGGTACGCGCCTTGACGCGGGGAGCAACGCCATCGCCACGCGGCGATAACGTCGAGTGGCTGCGCGGCGACGCCCTGTCGCGCGCGGACGTGCTGGCGGCCGCCAAAGGCTGCGCCGTCATCGTGCACGCCGTCAACCCGCCCGGCTACCGCCACTGGGGCCAGCTGGTGCTGCCCATGCTCGACAACACGATTTCAGCAGCGATTGCCGAAAACGCCACCATCGTGCTGCCCGGCACCGTGTACAACTTCGGCCCCGACGCCTTCCCCGTGCTGGCGGAAGACGCGCCGCAATGCCCGCTCACGCGCAAGGGCGCCATCCGCGTGGAACTGGAAGCGCGGCTGGAGCGGGCCAGCACGCAGGGCGCCAGGGTCATCATCGTGCGCGCGGGCGACTTCTTCGGCCCCCGCGCCGGCAATAACTGGTTTTCGCAGGGTCTGGTAAAACCGGGCCAGGGCGTGCGCAGCGTGCTGTATCCGGGCGCGCCCGGCGTGGGCCACCAGTGGTCCTACCTGCCCGACGTGGCGCGCACGATGGTCCAATTGCTGGCCATGCGCGCCACCTTGCCCCCGTTCTCCCGGTTTCACATGGCCGGCCACTGGGACCACGACGGCCGGCAAATGACGGGGGCGATTGCACGTGTGGTGGAACAAGCGACAGGAGACAGGCCCGCCATCCGGCGTTTCCCGTGGTGGCTGGTGACGCTGGCGTCGCCGTTCGTGGCGACCCTGCGCGAAATGCGCGAGATGCGCTATCTGTGGCAAACGCCTTTGTGCATGGAGAATGCGCGGCTGCTGGCCGTGCTGGGCCAAGAGCCGCATACGCCGCTCGACGAGGCGGTGCGGGCGACATTGGAAGGCATGGGCAATCTGCAAAAGGTGGCGGGCAAAAAAAACGCGCCGGGATTGCCGGCGCGCTAATTGCTGGTACTGCGGCACAGATTATTTCTGTGCCAGTACCCATTTGACCAGGGTGTGGGCTTCAGCATCGCTCACTTGCGGGTTCGCTGGCATCGGGATCGCGCCCCAGGTGCCGGAACCGCCCTTCATGACTTTCGCCACGAGCTTGTTTTCAGCGTCTTTCTGGCCAGCGTACTTGGCAGCCACGTCCTTGAACGCAGGGCCCACCAGTTTCGTGCTCACTGCGTGGCAAGCCATGCAGTTTTTTGCTTTCGCCAGGTCCGGATTGGCCAACGCTGCTTGCGATGCCAGAGCCGACACGGTCAATACACTCACCAACATAAAACGTTTCATTGTCTTTTCTCCAAAGTTACTTCCTGCGGCATTTTACTGTGTTTCCGCAGATGCACTACGAGCCCAGATCAAGCGTTTCAATGTAGTAACGCAGTGTAGTAGCGATTAGGCATTCATATTCTGCCCCATCTGCGCGTCCATGACCATGTTGTTTGTAAGGCGATGTAACGACAAGCGGCCCCGCATAGCCAAACGGGGCCGCCTGTCTTACCTGCGCAACAGATCAGCGCTTCTTCAGTTGGGACAGATCGCGCACGGCGCCCCGGTCGGCCGATGTCGTCAGCGCCGCATAGGCCTGCAGCGCCTGCGACACGTAGCGGTCGCGGTTGATGGGCAGCCAGGCCGCGTCGCCCTTCGCTTCCATGGCGGCGCGGCGCGCGGCCAGTTCGGCATCCGTCACGCGCAGGTTGATGCTGCGCTCGGGGATGTCGATGTCGATGAAGTCGCCCTCTTCCACCAGGCCGATGGCGCCGCCTTCGGCCGCTTCCGGCGAGGCGTGGCCGATCACCAGGCCCGAGGAACCGCCCGAGAAGCGACCGTCCGTGAACAGCGCGCACGCCTTGCCCAGGCCCTTCGACTTGATGTACGAGGTCGGGTACAGCATTTCCTGCATGCCGGGACCGCCTTTCGGGCCTTCGTAGCGGATGATGACGACGTCGCCTTCATGCACGGTGTCTTCCAGGATGGCAGCGACGGCCGCGTCCTGGCTTTCGAACACGCGCGCCTTGCCCGAGAACTTCAAGATGCTTTCATCGACGCCCGCCGTCTTGACGATGCAGCCCTTTTCGGCCAGGTTGCCGTACAGGACGGCCAGGCCACCATCCTGCGAATAGGCGTGGGCCTTGTCGCGGATGCAGCCGGTGGCACGGTCCGTATCCACGCTAGCGAAACGCTCCGATTGCGAGAACGCCGTCTGCGTCGGCACGCCGCCCGGCGCGGCACGGAACAGTTCATGCACGGCCGGATCGTCCGTGCACTTGATGTCGTTTTGCGCGATGGCGTCGGCCAGGGTCGGCGCGTGGATGGTCGGCAGAGTGGTGTTGAGCAGGCCGGCGCGCGCCAGTTCGCCCAGGATGCCCACGATGCCGCCCGCGCGGTGCACGTCTTCGATATGGTATTTGTCCGTCATCGGCGCCACCTTGCACAGGCACGGCACCTTGCGCGAGATGCGGTCGATGTCGGCCATCGTGAATTCCACTTCCGCTTCGTGCGCGGCGGCCAGCAAGTGCAGCACGGTGTTGGTCGAGCCGCCCATGGAGACGTCGAGCGCCATCGCGTTTTCAAACGCCGCCTTGGTGGCGATCGAGCGTGGCAGCACCGAGTAGTCGTCCTGCTCGTAGTGGCGCTTGGCCAGCTCCACGATCAAACGGCCCGCGCGCAGGAACAGCTGCTGGCGGTCCGAGTGCGTGGCCAGAATCGTGCCGTTGCCGGGCAGGGCCAGGCCCAGCGCTTCGGTCAGGCAGTTCATCGAGTTGGCTGTAAACATGCCGGAGCAGGAGCCGCAGGTCGGACAGGCCGAGCGTTCGATTTCCGCCACGTCGGCGTCGGACACGGTGCTGTCGCCGGCCTTGATCATGGCGTCGACCAGGTCCAGCTTGATGATCTTCTGCGTGCCGTTGACCACCTTGACGACCTTGCCCGCTTCCATCGGGCCGCCCGAGATGAAGACGACGGGAATATTGATGCGCATGGCGGCCATCAGCATGCCCGGCGTGATCTTGTCGCAGTTCGAGATGCAGACCATGGCGTCGGCGCAGTGGGCATTGACCATGTATTCAACGGAGTCGGCGATCAGGTCGCGCGACGGCAGCGAATACAGCATGCCGCCGTGGCCCATGGCGATGCCGTCATCGACGGCGATGGTGTTGAATTCCTTGGCCACGCCGCCGGCCGCCTCGATTTCGCGCGCCACCATCTGTCCCAGGTCCTTCAGGTGCACGTGGCCGGGCACGAACTGGGTGAACGAGTTGACGACGGCGATGATCGGCTTGTCGAAATCGCCGTCCTTCATGCCGGTGGCGCGCCACAGGGCGCGGGCGCCAGCCATGTTGCGGCCGTGGGTGGTGGTGCGGGAGCGGTATTGCGGCATGATGGACCTTCCAAAAGTGTTGGTGCCTGACTGTGCTGGTCTGCAGTAAAACCCTGCATGCAGTGGGGGTACGTCAGATTGCCTTGCGCGCGCCCCACTGTCAAATATATGATGCGCGTGTCTGTGAGTCTTTATACATATCACAGCAATCAATTCACATGGAAACATATATGAATCTGGAGCTGCGCCAGCTGCGCTACTTTGTCACCGTCGCCGAGGAATTGCACTTCGGCCGCGCCGCCGCGCGCCTGCACATGACGCAGCCGCCCCTGTCGCAAACCATCATGGCGCTGGAAGAACTGCTGGGCGCGCCGCTATTCGTGCGTACCCGGCGCGAGGTGCAGCTGACGCCGGCCGGCACGGCCCTGCTGCCCGAGGCGCGCCGGCTGCTGGCGCAGGCGCAGGATTTACCCGCGCTGGTGCGGCGGGCCGCGCAGGGCGAGGCGGGACGGCTGAGCCTGGCGTTTGTCTCGTCGGCCGACTACAGCGTGCTGCCGCCCCTGCTGCGCGCTTACCAGGCGGCCTATCCGCAAGTGCACATCCAGCTACAGGAAGCCACCTCCGACCTGCAGCTCGACGAACTGCTGGCCGGGCGCACGGATGCGGGCCTGCTGATCCCGCCCCTGCCCGAAAAAGCGAAAGGGGAACTCGACTACCTGCCCGTGCTGGCCGAACCGCTGGTGCTGGCTGCGCCGTCCGGTCTCGACGTATTGAACACGCCGGGACCCGTGCGCCTGCGCGACGTGCCGCCCCTGCCCTTGATCATTTTTCCGCGCGCCATTTCTCCCGCCCTGCACGACGCCATCCTTGGCGTGTTCCGCGCGGCCGGCATCACGCCGCAGATCGGCCAGGAAGCGATCCAGATGCAGACCATCGTCAGCCTCGTCTCGGCTGGCATGGGCATCGCGCTTGTGCCACAATCGGTATCGAATCTGATGCGCCCGGGCGTAGAATACAGGCCGCTGCAGGACGCCACGCCGCTGGTGGAAACGGGCCTGGCCTGGCGCCGCGACAATCCGTCCGCCGTACTGCAAGGTTTTTTGGCGCTGCTGCGCAAGCAGATCGGCGCGGCCGCCAATTAAATTAAGTGGCCGCTAAGACAAAAAACCGCAGCCGCCCCCATACTACGCAACCTTGGCTTTAAACAAAGAAAGAAACCCCATGCTGATACACCCGATGCCCGACCCGATAGCCATCCAGATCGGCCCGCTCGCCGTGCACTGGTACGGCCTGATGTATGTGCTGGCCTTTGCCCTGTTCATTATCCTGGGCAGAGTGCGCATCAAGCAGCCGCACATCGCCGTACTGGGCTGGAAGAAGGAAGACCTCGATGACATGCTGTTCTACGGCATGCTGGGCGTGGTGATCGGCGGGCGCCTGGGTGAAGTGCTGTTCTACCGTCCCGAATACTTCATGCACAATCCACTCGAGATCTTCATGGTCTGGCATGGCGGCATGTCCTTCCATGGCGGCTTCCTCGGCGTCATCCTGGCCATGTACCTGTGGAGCCGCAAGGCGGGGCGCAACCTGTTCGACGTGCTCGACTTCATCGCGCCGCTGGTGCCGCTCGGCTACGCGGCCGGCCGCCTGGGCAACTTCATCAATGCCGAACTGCCGGGCCGCATCGCGCCGGAAACCCTGCCGTGGGCCATGCAGTGGCCAGGCATTCCCTATCCCGTGCACCCGTCGCCGATCTACCAGATGCTGGTCGACGGCATTTTGGTGTTCATCATCCTGTGGCTGTTTGCGCGCAAGCAGCGCCCGCGCATGGCCGTGGGCGCCATGTTCACCCTGCTGTACGGCTGCGCGCGCTTCTTCACGGAATATTTCCGCACGCCGGACTGGGAAGTCGTGTGGCTGGGCGTGCCGATCACGTCGGGCCAGATGCTGTCCCTGCCGATGATCGTCGGCGCCATCGCCCTGCTGGTGTGGGCATATAAAAGCCAGGTGATGGGCACCCCGCCCACCAAGGCGCGTCCGGTAAATACGTAAAACCATAGTTCTTCCGGTGGCGCGCCAGACAGGTGCGCCACCCTCCCTACTCTCCGGCAACATTTCCCTAAAAACAGCAAAATTTCCGTATGGAATGGACTTGCTGTTGACATCTAGGTATCATCGTTTTCATACCGCCATCGGGGAGTGTCTTGCCATGCCGCCTGCCAGGCAAAAACTGACATGTTCAATTGCGCTGGGCGCCTGCTATGTGCTGGCGCAGCTGGCCTTGACGACCTGGGCCGGCACGCGCGCCCCCTGGGTCAGCTATGCGTTCAACATTGTCGCGCCCTTGCTGGCGCTGGCCGCCTGTTGCCGCTGCGCCTATGTCAGCGCGGCAGGCGCCGCCAGGACAGGCTGGGCCCTGTTCGCCGTGGCCATGCTGTTCTGGAGCACGGGCATGATATTGTCGGCTTGGCAGGATCTGAGCGGACAGGTGGCATCCGACGCCACGTATTTTTCCGATTTCGCCTATTTCATGTATGGCGCGCCCCTGCTGCTGGCCATGTCTTCCGTGACGCACGAGCACCCCTCGCGCACCCTGCAATGGCTCGATGCCGTGCAGGTGCTGCTGGCGGCCTACCTGGCCTATACGGCCATCTTTTCCGTGTCGCCCTTCGACCAGCGCTCGATCGCGCCGATTCCCGCCAGCCTGCTGGTGCTGACCTACAACGTGGAAAACCTGGCCCTGGCCTGTTGCGCCTCGCTGCGCCTGCTGGCGCACCGCCGCGATGGCGGCCAAGGCCGCTTTTACCTGCTGCTGACGGTGTTTTTATGGTGCTACGCGGGCTGCGCGGCCGCGTACAACTATCTGACCTTGCATGGCGTGACGCAAGCATGGAGCGAAGTGCTGCCCAGCCTGCCGTTCCTGATGCTGGTGCTGCTGGCCACACGCGTCACGGCGGCGCAGTCCGGGGCGGAAAGTAGACAGGCGCAGCAGACCCCGCAAAAGCTGACCCTGCTGATCGACAATTTCAGTCCCATCTTCTTTACGGCCGCCTTGCTGGGCCTGGGCTTTGCCGTCATGCGCGTGCATTTCTACCTGGCGGCGGCGTCGCTGTTCGTCGCGCTGCTGGTGCACGCGCTGCGCTCGGCCACCTTGCAAAGCCGCTACATGCAAAGCGAACTGGCCTTGCGGGCGGCGCATGACAAACTGGAAAAGCTGTCGTTGACGGATGGCTTGACGGGCATCGCCAACCGACGCTGCTTCGACCAGACCTTGCAGCTGGAGTGGCAGCGCGCCGCGCGCAACCATCAAGGGCTGGCGCTGCTGATCATCGATATCGATTTCTTCAAAAGCCTCAACGATACTTTCGGCCACCCGTATGGCGACGCCTGCCTGGTGCGGATCGCGGCCGCCCTGCATTCCGCATTGCCACGCGCCAGCGACCTGGCGGCCCGCTTCGGCGGCGAGGAGTTTGCCGCCATCCTGCCCGCCACCGATGGCGACGGCGCACTGGCCGTGGCGCACAAGATGCAGGAAGCGATCACCGCCGCCGCCATCGTCCACGCGCCGTCGCGCGGCGGCCTCGTGACGGCCAGCATCGGCCTGGCCTTGAGTGACGCAGGACAGACGCCGGAACAATTGCTGGCCGCCGCCGACCAAGCCCTGTACCGGGCCAAGCAGAATGGCCGCAACCGGGTCGAGGGCTAAACTTTCAGCTTATTGGTAATCACTTCCCATTGCGCCGGCGTCACGGGCGTGATCGACAGCCGGCTGCCCTTCTTGAGCAGCAGCATGTCTTCCAGTTCCGGCATCTGGCGCATTTCGGACAGGGGCAGCAGCGCCGTCTTCTTCAGGCCGCGCACGTCGACGCTGATCCAGCGCGGCTGTTCCTGTGTGGCCTTCGGGTCGAAGTATTTGCCGCCCTCTTCAAACTGGCTGTGATCGGGATAGGCGCCGCTGGCCACTTCGGCCACGCCCGCCACGCCCGGCTGCGGGCAGCTCGAGTGATAGAACAGCACGCCATCGCCCGGCTGCATGCCATCGCGCATGAAGTTGCGCGCCTGATAGTTGCGCACGCCAAACCACGGCATGGTGTGCTTGGGCGCCGCCATCAGGTCATCGATGCTCACTTCATCGGGTTCGGATTTCATCAGCCAGTATTGTTTCATGCAGACTCCGTGTCAAAGCAGCAGGCGTAAAAAAACGGTTGCGCATCAATGCTGCAACCGTTTTCAGTTGTACTACCAAGTACTGCGAATTAGGCCCCGCCTGTGCCGCTATGCCGGCATCCCGAACCAAACGGTTCAAGGTGGTCACGTTAGTTCAATTTCGGGTTCGTCGAACGAGCGACGCTCACTCCCATCAAACAAAATTCGCAACCGATGCGCATAAATGGTTCAAGGAATATATGGCAATCGCGAACACCGCAGGGTAGACCCAAGTTTACTCCTTTGCTCGCGCATCGCAAAGACAAATCGTCGCGTACGCGCTTAAAAAAGGTTTTCCTGGGGCGTCAGAGCGCTATCCAGGACAGTATGCATGGCCGAGATTTTCTGCTTCACTTCCAGGATCGTCAATTCCGACAGCGGACCTTGCGGCGACTTCACGGAAAGGAACTCCGCGGCCACGCCCAAGGCGGCCAGCACGGCGATGCGGTCGTTACCCTTGACCTTGCCCGCGTCGCGGATGGCTTTCATTTTGCTATCGAGATAGATCGCCGCTTCGCGCAGCGCGCGCTCTTCGCCGTCGCGGCACACCATGCTGTAGGACTGGCCCATGATATTGACATCGACACGCGGCATTACGCTTCCTTCTCGTTCTCGGCAATATAGGCGCCCGCTTCCGAAGCGGCTTGCTCCAGGCCGGCTTGCACCAGTTCGGGAATCTTTTCCAGCAAGGCCTCGACCCGCTCCTGCGCTTCGCGCATGCGCTGCACATACAGGGCGTTCTCGGCGGCCAGCGCGGCATTGTCCTTGCGCAGTTGCGCGTTTTCACGACGCAGCGCATGGGTCATTTCGGCCAGCAGGCCTATTTTGTCGGATAATTCGTTGAATTCGGAAATCATCCCGCCACTATAGGGCGGACGCTCCATGGGCGTCAATCGAATCACGCCGCTGTCACACATATTTACATCAATGCAGGGCAGTTGGCGGACAATACACACTTTTTCCGGCGCTTTTCGCCAAGTGCGCGCATCTTCCGGCGCCGCGATGGCAGCGTTTTACTCGTCGACGTAATCGGGTTCGATATCGAGTCCGCCATAGCGGTTTTCGCAAGAGCGGCGCGTCAGCGTCTGTTGTCCACCCTTGCCATCAAGCACCATTGTCAAATCGCGGCAAGTACGGCTGTAGCTGCCAGGTTTGGCGTCCGTGCCCGAGGGCGTCAGGCGCACTGCCAGCGGTACGACATTGCCCAGTCCCTTGTTGCTCCACTGGCGCGTCTTGCCATCCTCTTCATCTTTCACGGTGCGCACGGCCGCCTTCAGCAGCGATGCTTGCTCTTTCGCGTTCAGCTTGGCGACCGTCACGTCGGACAGGAAAGGCGGATACACGACAGGCGCCGGGTCCTTGCCCTGCACATCCCAGCGGCCGCTACTCTGCGAACAGGTGCGGCGGCTCAAGTCCTGCGTTTTGCCAGCCGCCGTGACGACGAATTTCAAGTCGCGGCACACATGCGCCTTCAGGCTGTGCTCCGTCATGCCGGAGTTGCTGAAGTTATATGTCACTTTCACCAGCACGCCGCTGTCGCCGCCGTTGTCCCACACGTGCGCTTCCTGGTCGTCGTCATCCTTGTTCAGATCGTTGAACAGGTCACCCAGCAGCGTTTCCTTTTGCTGCGGCGTCAGGGCCGCCACAGAGATCTCGTCGACGATGGTGGGCGTTTGCGCGGCGGCATTGCCTAGGCAGGCGAGACCGATGAGGGTGGCGCCCAGCAGGCGCGGGGCGGGATGGGAAGTGATCGATGGCATGGTGTGCTTTCTCGTGCAGATGAGGATATGTGGCGATATTGATATGCAATTACAATCATCTTATCAAAGTCCATAGTAAAACTCTGTTTCCTGTGCGTACAGGAACGCCCTTCGCCTGGCGGGCATGCTAGAGTCGCGCCTGTTGCTGACGCCCGGGAACGAGGCTTGCGTTTGCGCAAACCCTGCGTAAATGCAGGCTGCGCTGAACGTCTAAGCTTATCTTCCCGGAGAATAAGCCCTTGAATAAGCCCCCTACCGTCCCTATAATTAGCACTCGTTAGTAGAGAGTGCTAACAAACTCTTTCGTAGCAATCCTCAGGACATGATGGTGTCTGCCGGGCAACAGCAGGGAACGCTACGCGGCGGGCGACGCCGCGATGCCACCACTGCCTAGCTGGCACGCACTCGATGACATGGGGTTTGCTTGACCGTTGCGGGCTGCTTTCAACGGCGGTCACTGAAAGCACGCCTGGCGCTGTGCCAGGCATGTATTCATTTAGCAACACCTATCCATTGAACTTTAAGGAGTTTTGTATGAATCTGCGCCCATTGAACGATCGCGTCATCGTCAAACGCCTCGACCAGGAAACCAAAACTGCGTCCGGCCTCATCATTCCTGATGCAGCTGCTGAAAAACCGGATCAAGGCGAAGTCCTTGCCGTAGGCAATGGCAAGATTCTCGACGACGGCAAAGTGCGTCCTCTGGATGTCAAAGTGGGCGACCGCGTCCTGTTCGGCAAGTACGCTGGCCAAACCGTCAAAGTTGACGGCGATGAGCTGCTGGTCATGCGCGAAGAAGACATCATGGCGATCGTCGTCAAGTAATTGTTTCCACGTTGTAGACAGATACATCCCGAAACTCAGGAGAATTGAACATGGCAGCTAAAGAAGTAGTATTCGGCGACGCAGCGCGCGCCAAGATGGTCGAAGGCGTCAATATCCTCGCCAACGCAGTCAAAGTCACCTTGGGCCCGAAAGGCCGCAACGTCGTGCTGGAGCGCTCGTTCGGCGCCCCTACCGTCACCAAGGATGGTGTGTCGGTAGCGAAAGAAGTTGAACTCAAAGACAAGCTCATGAACATGGGCGCGCAAATGGTCAAGGAAGTTGCTTCCCGCACCAGCGACAACGCCGGCGACGGCACCACCACCGCAACCGTGCTGGCACAAGCCATCGTGCGCGAAGGCATGAAGTTCGTTGCCGCCGGCATGAACCCGATGGACCTGAAGCGCGGTATCGACAAGGCAGTTGCTGCCACCGTCGAAGAACTGGCGAAAATCGCCCGTCCTTGCACCACGACCAAAGAAATCGCCCAAGTTGGCGCGATCTCGGCGAACTCGGACTACTCGATCGGCGAGCGTATCGCTGAAGCGATGGAAAAAGTCGGTAAAGAAGGCGTCATCACCGTGGAAGACGGCAAGTCGCTGAACGACGAGCTGGACATCGTTGAAGGCATGCAGTTCGACCGCGGCTACCTGTCGCCATACTTCATCAACAACCCAGAGAAACAAGTTGCCGTACTGGACAGCCCATTCGTCCTGCTGTGCGACAAGAAAATCTCGAACATCCGCGACCTGCTGCCGGTACTGGAACAAGTCGCAAAAGCTGGCCGTCCACTGCTGATCATCGCGGAAGACATCGAAGGCGAAGCGCTGGCCACCCTGGTTGTGAACAACATCCGCGGCATCCTGAAAACTTGCGCAGTGAAAGCACCTGGCTTCGGCGACCGCCGCAAAGCCATGCTGGAAGACATCGCTGTCCTGACCGGCGGCCAAGTGATCGCTGAAGAAGTCGGCCTGACCCTGGAAAAAGTGACCCTGGCCGAACTGGGCCAAGCCAAACGCATCGAAGTGGGCAAGGAAAACACCATCGTCATCGATGGCGCCGGCGAAGCTGCCTCGATCGAAGCACGCGTGAAACAAGTGCGTGTACAGATCGAAGAAGCGACCTCGGACTACGACCGTGAAAAACTGCAAGAGCGCGTCGCCAAACTGGCTGGCGGCGTTGCCGTGATCAAGGTTGGCGCAGCCACCGAAGTCGAAATGAAAGAGAAAAAAGCCCGCGTTGAAGATGCACTGCACGCAACCCGCGCTGCCGTGGAAGAAGGCATCGTGCCAGGCGGCGGCGTAGCCCTGCTGCGCGCACGCGCCAACATCACGGTCAAGGGCGACAATCCTGATCAAGACGCTGGTATCAAGATCGTCCTGCGCGCAATGGAAGAGCCACTGCGCATGATCGTGCAAAACGCTGGCGAAGAAGCTTCGGTCGTCGTGGCAGCCGTACTGGCTGGCACGGGCAACTACGGCTACAACGCTGCCAACGGCACGTATGGCGACATGGTTGAAATGGGCGTCCTGGACCCAGCCAAAGTGACCCGTTCGGCGCTGCAAAACGCCGCTTCGATCGCTTCGCTGATGCTGACAACCGACTGCATGGTCTGCGAAATCGCTGACGACAAAGCAGGCGGCGGCATGGGCGGCGGCATGGGTGGTATGGGCGGCATGGGCGGCATGGACGGCATGATGTAATGTCCGGTGGCCAGTCGCGCAGGCGACGGCGCGACTGGCCGCATACGCCGCGACAGGGCTGGCAGACCAAAAGCTGTCAGCGCCTCCCCGGCGGCCCCGAAAGCCACCTTCTACGGAAGGTGGCTTTTTTTCGTCCATGGATTTGGCAAACCCGTTGGCAAGCCCGGCGATTGCCGGCCTGTGCGTTTTGCTTTAGCATGGCCGCCATCGTCCCTCTTTCTCACGCCCACCATCATGCCGCCACGCGCCTCTTCTTCCAAAACCACCATCATCGCCGGCATCCTGGCTGGCTTGCTGGCCGCCGGGCTCGGCGCTTTTTACGTGCACCAGCAGTCCGCGCCGCACGGTGACAATGCCCCGGCCGCGAGCGGCAACACGGCGGCGCAAGAGCAGAACGCGCGCGCCGTCGACGCCTTGATGGCATTGCCTGAAATCAAGGCCTGGTCGGCGCATATCGAAAAAACCTCCGGCGGCCGCGCCCATGGCGCCGTGATGGAAACGTCGCCAGAAGCACGCCTCATCGACGGCCAGCCTTACTATGACTTGAACTTTGTGGAAAACACGCCGGACGCGGCGCACCGCTGGGAGAGTTTCGTCGTCTCCCAAGATGGCAAGCGCATCCTCGTCGACGACGTCGTCAGCGGCGACCTGATCAGCCTGGAACAATGGCGCAAGGACAACGCGCCCATGCAGCGCATCGCCACGCAGTAACTCCCTACGCCGGCGAGCCTTGCGGCGGGACGCCTGCGTTGCAGCGCAAGCTTTACTTTCTGGCATCGAAGACCGATACTCGCCCACATGCCCGCCATCACTGTCCGCCCCCTCACGCCAGACGACGCCAGCGCCTACCGCGCGCTGCGCCTGGCCGGCATTACCGAACTGCCTGCCGCCTTCTGCACCACGCATGCGGCGGAAAGCGGCTTGCCGCTGGCACAGATAGCCGAGCGCTTGCGCGCCACATCGTACCAAATAATATTTGGCGCTTTCGACAAGGAACAATTGATCGGCATTGCCGGCCTGCGCCGCGAACCGATTGCCGTCGTGCATGACAAGGCCAGTCTGTGGAGCGTGTACGTGGCGTCGCAGGCGCGCGGGCGCGGCGCGGGACGGCAACTGGTGCAGGCGGCCATCGCGCACGCCTGCAGCGTGCCCGAACTGGCCCGCGTGCGCCTGGCCGTGGTGCAGGACAACCACGCGGCATTGACCCTGTACCTGGCTTGCGGTTTTACCCTCGAGGACAGTCCCGCATCGGATGGCATGCTGCAAATGCAACTATTACTGCCCCGCCCTGCCCGTGCAAGTGCCGAAAGTAATGTCTTTATGAAAATCAATACCTTACAAATCCCTGCGAAATAGCGGACAGGCCGTTTTTTCTGTTGCAAGCAAACGCGGCAGGCCTTAGCATCGCGGCTTACAAAAAAAACTTGGGGAGAGCCAATGTCATCGGCCGAGACACAAACCGCCACGGGCAAAATGCCGCGGCAAATATCGTACATCATCGCCAACGAAGGCTGCGAACGCTTCAGCTTTTACGGCATGCGCAACATCCTGACGCCATTCCTCATCAGCACCTTGCTGCTGATGATCCCGATCGACCAGCGCACGGGCGAAGCCAAGCACGTGTTCCACACCTTCGTCATCGGCGTGTATTTCTTCCCGCTGCTGGGCGGCTGGCTGGCCGACCGCTTCTTCGGCAAGTACAACACCATCTTCTGGCTCAGCCTCGTGTATTGCGCCGGCCATGCCTGCCTGGCCCTGTTTGAAAACAGCGTCAACGGCTTCTATTTCGGCCTGTTCCTGATCGCCTTCGGTTCCGGCGGCATCAAGCCGCTCGTGGCCTCGTTTGTCGGCGACCAGTTCGACCAGACCAACAAGCACAAGGCCAAGCTGGTCTTCGACCTGTTCTACTGGATCATCAACTTCGGCTCCTTCTTCGCCTCGCTGCTGATGCCGATGTTCCTGCGCGACTTTGGTCCATCGATCGCCTTCGGCATCCCCGGCCTGATGATGCTGGCCGCCACCCTTGTCTTCTGGATGGGCGCCAAGAAATACGTGCACGTGCCGCCAGCACCGCCGAACCCCGATTCATTTACCCGCGTGGCCCGCACGGCCCTGCTGGCGCGTGTCGATGGCGGTTCGCGTCCCGGCCTGTACGTGGCCTACGTCGGCGTGGTCGGCGCCCTGTATGCTTTCTACAGCATCCCGGAATGGGGCTTCGTGATTTCCGCGTGTACCGCGCTGGTATTGCTGCTGGCCTTCGGCAGCATCGGCACGGCCATGCAGCTGGAACGCGCACGCGGCATCCACCCTGACGAAGCCGTCGAAGGCGTGCGCGCCGTGCTGCGCATCCTCGTCATCTTCGCCCTCGTCACGCCGTTCTTCTCACTGTTCGACCAGAAGGCCTCGACGTGGATCGTGCAGGCGAACACCATGGAAAAACCAAGCTGGTTCCTGCCGGCGCAGATGCAGGCGCTGAACCCGATGCTGGTGATGCTCCTGATCCCGTTCAACAACCTGGTGCTGTACCCGATGCTGAACCGCTTCGGCCTGGAAGCGACGGCCCTGCGCCGCATGACGGCCGGCATCGGCTTTTCCTCGCTGGCGTGGATCGTCATTGGCCTCTTGCAACTGGCCCTCGACAGTGGCAGCGCCGTCTCCATCATGTGGCAGATCCTGCCGTACGCCCTGCTGACGTTCGGCGAAGTGCTGGTCTCGGCGACGGGACTGGAGTTTGCCTACAGCCAGGCGCCCGTCTCGATGAAAGGCGCCATCATGAGCTTCTGGAACCTGTCGACCACGGTGGGCAACCTGTGGGTGCTGATCGTCAACCGCAGCGTCATGAACGAAGGCGTGATCGGCAAGATCGCCGAAAGCGGCATCAGCGTGACGGCCTTCCAGATGTTCTTCTTCGCCGCCTTTGCCGCCGTGGCCATGCTGGCCTTCGGCCTGTATGCGAAGCGCTACAAGATGGTGGATAACTACCGCCAGGCGGTGGTGCCGGGCAAGGCGTAATCATGCAAGTAGGTCGGATTAGCCCGAAGGGCGTAATCCGACAACGCTGCTGACAATGTCGTCGGATTACGCGTGGCGATGCCACGCTAATCCGACCTACGCGTCCTTCTTTTTTACGTCGTCACCGTCGGCCCATCGCGCCCCGTGCGCTCGCGTATCTGCGCCAGCTGCTCGGCTACCGCGATCAGCCCTGCCAGCGCTTCCTGGGTGGGAATATCATGCCGGGCCGGATCGGCTTCGTAGCGCTCCAGGTACAAACGCAGGGTGGCGCCTTCGGTGCCCGTGCCGGACAGGCGCAGCACGATGCGCGCGCCGTCCGTCATGATGATGCGGATGCCCTGCTGCGTTGCCACGGAGCCGTCGACGGGGTCCGTGTAGCTGAAGTCGTCGGCCAGCGCCACCGTGCAGCCATTGACTACCTGATCCGGCAAGGCGGCCAGCTGGCCGCGCACAGCCTCCATCAACTGCGCCGCGCAAGCGCTATCGATGTCTTCGTAGTCGTGGCGCGAATAGTAGTTGCGGCCATACGTGGCCCAATGCGCGCGCACGATGTCTTCCACTGGTTGCTTTTTCTCTGCCAGCAGGTTGAGCCAGAACAGCACGGCCCACAGGCCATCTTTTTCGCGCACGTGGTTCGAGCCCGTGCCGTAGCTTTCCTCGCCGCACAGGGTGGCCATGCCGGCGTCGAGCAGGGTGCCGAAGAATTTCCAGCCCGTCGGCGTCTCGTAGCAGGGGATGCCCAGCGCGCTAGCGACCCGGTCGGCCGCGCCCGACGTCGGCATGGAGCGGGCGATGCCGGACAAGCCGGCGCGGTAGCCGGGCGCCACGCTGGCGTTGGCGGCCAAAATCGCCAGGCTGTCCGAGGGCGTGACGTCGAAGCGCCGGCCGACGATCATGTTGCGGTCGCCATCGCCATCGGAGGCTGCGCCAAAGTCCGGCGCATCGTCGCTGGCCATGCGCGTAATCAATTCCTGCGCGTTGACGGGGTTCGGGTCCGGATGGCCGCCGCCGAAGTCTTCCAGGGGCACGCCGTTGATGACGCTGCCTTTCGGCGCGCCCAGCATGCCTTCCAGGATGGCTGTCGCGTACGGGCCGGAGACGGCGTGCATGCCGTCAAAGCAGATGCGCAGGCCGCCCGCGAACAGGGCGCGGATGGCGTCAAAATCGAACAGCTGCTGCATCAGTTCCGCGTAGTCCGCGACGGAATCGATCACTTCGACCGTCATCTGCTCGATGCGTACGGTGCCCAGGGTGTCGAGGTCGATATCGGCAGCGTCGCTGATGCGATATTCGGCAATGGTTTGCGTACGCGCAAACATGGCCTCGGTGACCTTTTCGGGCGCCGGGCCGCCATTGGCGATGTTGTACTTGATGCCGAAATCGCCATCGGGGCCGCCCGGGTTATGGCTGGCCGACAGGATGATGCCGCCGCTGGCGCCATGCTTGCGGATGACGCAGCTGACGGCCGGCGTCGACAGGATGCCGCCCTGCCCCAGCAGCACGCGCGCGTAGCCGTGCGCTGCGGCCATGCGCAGCACCGTCTGGATGGCCGCGCGGTTGTAGTAACGCCCGTCGCCGCCCAGCACCAGGGTCTGGCCGCGGCAGTCGCCGAGCGTGTCAAAAACGCTCTGCACAAAGTTTTCCAGGTATTGCGGCTGGCTGAACACGCCCACTTTCTTGCGCAGGCCCGACGTGCCTGGCCGCTGGCCGGATATCGGCGCCGTATTGATGATTTGAATAGCCATCTTGCCTCCATATTAACTTCCCATGTTAACGCATGCGGGGCCAGCGGCAAAGCGTTGTAGGCCTGCCACGGTGCGGTAAACCGCTTACGCTGGCTGCGGCATTGCTGCACCGCACTCTTGCATGTCTCGCAACCCCACACTATAATAAGAATAGTTCTCATTCACATTTAGGCTCTGGCCAGAGTCTGCACGCAGCCACCGGCTGGTGCGCAGCTGGATGACACGCTGCGCCAGCCAGGCATCCCCGCCAAGCAAGCCTTCCCATATCAATAACGAAAGAAGAAAGTTTCATGGCACGAGCACGTTCGCTGGCCGGCGCTGCCGCCGCGACTTCCCGGTACTTTGCACCGCTGCGATAACCATGTTTCTCATCAAAAACTAAGGGATACACCATGCACATCACTTCCATCGCGCGCCTCGGCGCCCTCGCCACCGCCCTGCTGGGCGCGGCCCTCGTTTCCGGCAGCGCCAGCGCGCACCAGATCTGGCTGCAGCAGGATGGCAAGGCGGCCAGCGTGTACTTCGGCGAATTCGGCGACAACCTGCGCGAGGCGTCGCCGGGCCTGCTCGACAAGTTCAGCATCAAGAACGTGACGTGGGTATCGGCCAAGGGCGCGCAGCCGCTGCAGGCGAGCAAGACGGCCGGCGCGTTCCTCCTCAATGGCAAGGTGGGCGCCGGCGAAAGCATCATCGTCGAGGAAGACAACTACCCGTCGTGGGAAGAGAAAAAGGATGGCAAGGCCACGCGCACCGTGTGGGTCCCGGCAGCGCGCCTGATCGCCGACGGCAAGGCGCAGACGCCCGCGCTAACCCTAGACCTGGTGCCGACCGGCACGGCAGGCCAGTTCCAGGTCAGCTACCAGGGCAAGCCGCTGGCGCAAGCCAAGGTCAACGCCGTGGTGCAGTCAGGCTGGGGCAAGGAAGCGTGGAGCGACGCGCAAGGCCTGGTCAGCTTCGCGCTGCCATGGAAGGGCACCTATGTGCTGGAAGTACAGCACACGGACAAGACAGCCGGCCAGCGCGGCGCGCAAGCCTATGACAAGGCCATGTTCGTGACCACCCTGAGCCTGGTGCAGCCGCAAGGCGTGACGCCGCTGCCTGCCGGTCCGGCCATTCCCCCCAGCAAGGATCACGACTGACCATGCAAGCGTCAGCCTTCACTAAAATGCCGCGCCTGCGGCTGTCCGCCGGCGCCGTGTACCGGCTCGGCGTCGCATCGCGCAGCGTGGCGGCCATCGTCGGCGGCTATGTGCTGGCCGCGCTGGTCACCATGCTGCTGTCGGTAAGCCTGCCCATGGCCCGCTCCGAAGCCGTCATGACGGCCACCCTGCTGTCGTTTGCCATCTACACCTGCGCCGTGCTGTGGGTCTTTGCCACGCGCAGCGCCCTGCGCGCCTGGCTGGGCCTTCTGATGCCGGCCGCCGTCATCGCCGCCATCCTGCAGTGGATGGACGCACTATCCTGGAGTCTCGCATGAAAGAAGGTTTCCGCCAGTCGATGGCATGGCTGCACACCTGGTCCGGCCTGCTCGTCTGCTGGATCTTGCTGCTGGTGTTTTGCGCCGGCACGGCCAGCTACTACCGCAATGAAATCACCTTGTGGATGCAGCCCGAACTGCACGGCGCCGCCGCCAGTCAGGTAAGCACCGAGGAAGCAGCCAAGGTCGCGCAGAAGGCGATGGAAGAGCGGGCCGAAGGCGCCACGCGCTGGTTCATCAGCCTGCCCGGCGAGCGCAGCGCCGCCACGCAGCTGGGCTGGAGCAAGCCATCGAAGCCCGGTGAAAAGAAACGCGGACGGCGCGGCAATTTTCATAGCGAAAAAGCCGATCCGGCCACGGGCGAAGTACTGTCCAAGCCGCGCGAGACGCGCGGCGGCGAATTCCTCTACCGCCTGCACTTCGACCTGCACTACATGCCGGCCATCTGGGCCCGCTGGATCGTGGGTTTCTGCGCCATGTTCATGTTCGTCTCCATCATCAGCGGCATCGTCACGCACAAGCGCATCTTCAAGGACCTGTTTACCTTCCGGCCGAAAAAGGGCCAGCGCTCATGGCTCGACGCGCACAACGTGACGGCCGTGCTGGCCCTGCCCTACCACATCATGATCACCTACACGGGCCTCGTCACCCTGATGTTCCTGTACATGCCCTCGGGCGCCACGGCCGCCTACAAGGGCGACCAGGACGCCTTCTTCGCCGAAGCGTTTCCCGGTCGCTCGGGCGACAGCAAGCCGGCGGGCGTGGCCGCGCCGCTGACGTCGATCGCGCCCCTCGTGCGCCAGGCGGAACAGCACTGGGGCGGCGGCAAGGTCGAACGCATCTCCGTCAGCCATCCGGGCGACGCCAACGCCACCATTTCGCTCACGCGCGCCGGTGGACGCGACATGTCGTCGAAGCAGCCGTCGATGGAGTTCGATGGCGTGTCCGGCAAGCTGCTGTCAAGCGATGGCGACGCGCAGCCCGGCGCGGCCGCCACGCAAGGCGTGATGGTGGGACTGCACGTCGCGCATTTCGGCGGCCCGCTGCTGCGCGCGCTGTTCTTCCTGTCCGGCCTGGCCGGCTGCGCCATGGTCGCCACGGGCGCCCTGCTGTGGGCCGTCAAGACGCGCCAGAAGCAGGCCAAGGCACTGGCCGCCGGCAAGCGCGCCAGCTTCGGCCTGCGCCTGGTCGAGGCGCTCAACATCGGCGCCATCGCCGGCATCCCGATCGCCTTCGGCGCCTACTTCTGGGCCAACCGCCTGCTGCCCGTGGCGATGGAAGACCGGCCGCAAGAGGAAATCGCCTGCTTCTTCGGCGCCTGGGCCCTGGCTGCCATCATCGCCCAGCTGCGCCCGTCGCGCGCCATGTGGCGCATGCAGCTGGCCGCCGGCGCCTTCCTGCTCGCGTCGCTGCCCGTGCTGAACGTCTTTACCACCGATTCGCACCTGGGCGTCACGCTGTTCCTGGGCCGTGGCCCCGTGGCGGTGGCCGCCTTCGACCTGGTGGTGCTGGTGCTGGGCCTGGGCCTCGCGTATGCGGCGTTCAAGTTGAAACCGCTGCCCGTGAAAGCGGCCAAGGCGGCGCCGGTAACACCGGCGCAAACGATGGAGGCCGCGTGATGGAACTGCTGTCGAACTTCCTCGCGAATTTTCTTGTCTTTGCCTTGTGCTATGCGGGCCTGTCCTCGCTGTGCCTGGCGATGGACCGCCATTACGCCGATTTGCACGGACGCGGCGCCGAACCGCCCGCGCCGCTGCGCCGCCGCCTGCAGTGGGCTGGCTGGCTGGCGCTGGCGGCGGCCCTGGCCTGGGCCATGCACATCGCGGGCGGCGGCTATGGCCTCGTCTACTGGGTCGGCAGCCTGACGGGCTGCGGCTTGCTGCTGATCTGGCTGCTGCCGTATGCGCCGCACCAGGCCATGCGGCTGGCGCGCATGATCGGCGTGGCGGCCTTGCTGGCCGCCGTCGCGCTGGCAGTGCTGTAACGATCATGTCCATGCAACCCCTGCTGCCCACGCAGCTGGAAAGCCATTACCGCGCACACCACGGCTGGCTGGCGCACTGGCTGCAGCGGCGCCTGGGCAATGCTGCCGAGGCGGCCGACCTGATGCACGATACCTTTGCCCGCCTGCTGGCCGGCGCGCCCATGCAGCCGCAAACGCCGGCCCTGCGCGCGCCCAAGGCTTACCTGGCGACCGTCGCCAAACATCTGCTGATCAACCACTTGCGCCGCCAGTCGCTGGAACGCGCATGGCTGGCCACGCTCGCCGCTATGCCCGAACAGCATGCGCCATCGACCGAACAGCGCGCGGAAATCCTGCAGGCGCTGCAAGCCGTCGACGCCATGCTCGACGGCCTGAAACCGAAGGTGCGCGCCGTCTTCATCATGGCGCAGATCGAAGGCCATGCCTATGCCGACATCGCCGCGCAGCTGGGCATCGGCGAGCGCTCCGCGAAACGCTACATGGCCGAGGCGCTGACCGAATGCGTGCTGCTGGCGCAGGACCTGCCGGCATGAGCGCGGCCGCTACGCCATATCCACCATTGTCGCGCAAGGTGGCGCGCCAGGCCGTCGAATGGTATTTATTGGAGCAGTCGGGCCAGGCCACGCCGGATGACCTGGCCGCCAGCGCCCGGTGGCGTGCGCGCGACCCGGAACACGCGCGCGCCTGGAACAGGGTGCAGCAGGTGAGCCAGACGGCCGGCCTGCTACCGCCGGAGTTGGCCGTGCCCGTGCTGCGCCGGCCGCAGCGCCGCGTGGCCGTGCAAGTGCTGCTGGCGCTGATGGCGGCGCCCGCCGCCTGGCTGCTGGTGCGCCACGACATGCTGGCCGATTACCGCAGCGGCGTGGGCGAACGGCGCGAAGTATCGCTGCCCGATGGCGGCGCCCTCGTGCTCAACACGGACAGCGCCGTCGACGTGGCGTATGTCGCCGGCGAACGCCGGCTGACCCTGCGCCGCGGTGAAGTGCTGGTGCAGACGCGCCCCGACCATGCGGGCAGCCGCCCTTTCATCGTCGCCACCTGCCATGGCCGCATCCGCGCGCTGGGCACGCGCTTCACCGTGCGCGTCGACGACGACGGCAGCCGCGTGACGGTGCTGGAACACGCGGTGGAAATCACGCCGCGCGCGCCGTCGGCCACCGTGCGCACGCTCGTGGCGGGACAGCAAAGCCGCTTCGACGCCAGCCACGCCGGCCTGCCCACGCCGGCGCCGCTGCAAGCCGATGCATGGGCGCACGGCATGCTGGCGGCGCAGGACATGCGCCTCGATACCTTCGCTGCCGAATTGTCACGCTACCGTCCCGGCCTGCTGCGCGTGGAACCGCAAGTGGCGGGCTTGCGCCTGTCGGGCGCCTTCCAGCTCGACGACACGGACGCCGTGCTGGACAGCCTGGCGCGCATGCTGCCCGTCGACGTGCTGTACCGGACCCCGTACTGGGTCACTATCGCGGCCCGCAAAAAATAATTGTTAAAAATTAGCCCTTTTTTTCGCCGTGACCTGTCCTGAGGGTATTACAACGATACCTTACAACGACACTCACCGGAAAGGCCACACCATGCAACCACCCCGTTTGACTCCCCTCGCACGCGCCATCGGCAGCGCCGTGATCCTGCTGTCGCTGGCGCAGGCGCCGGCCATGGCGGCCGATGCCGCCGCGCCAGCCGCCACGCAAACGACCTTCCACGTGCCGGCCGGCGAGCTGTCCGCCGCCATCGCCAGCTTTGCCATCGAAGCAAAAGTGAGCGTGGGCGCGGCGGCCGAACTGCTGCAAGGCGTGCGCACGCCGGGCCTGAGCGGCAGCTATACGGTGCCGCAGGCACTGGCCCGCCTGTTGGCCGGCACGGGCCTCGAGGCGCTGCCAAGCGGGGAACGCAGCTACGTGCTGCGCAAGGCGGGTGCCGCATCGACCGGCGCGCCGATTGCCGCCACCCTGGACGAAGTGGCCGTCAGTTCCAGCGCCCTGCGCGACGGCACCACGGAAGGCAAGCGCGGTTACGCGGGCCTGACCAGCGCCACGCGCCTGAACCTGTCGCTGCGCGAAACGCCGCAGGCCGTCAGCGTCATCACACGCCAGCAGATCGACGACCAGGGCTTGCGCACCTTGCAGGACTTACTGGTGCAGGCGCCCGGCATCACGGTCGACCATTCGTCGAGCACGCGCGAATACGACCAGGTATTTTCACGCGGCTTCGAAGTGACGTCGTACATGTTCGACGGCATCCCGACCAGCAAGAACCTGGAAGCGCGCACCTACGACATGGCCATCTACGATCGCGTCGAAATCATCCGCGGCGCCACTGGCCTGATCAGCGGCACGGGCAGCCCGTCGGCCGCCGTCAACCTGGTGCGCAAGCGCCCGGGCCGCAGCTTTGCCGCCACGGCCGGCGCGCAGCTGGGATCATGGGACCGCTACCGCATCGAAGGCGATGTCTCGACACCGTTGACGGCGGACGGCAAGGTACGCGCGCGCCTCGTCGCCGCGCATGAAGACCAGCGCTCGTTCATCGACCGCTACCGGCAGAAAAAGGACGTGCTGTACGCCATCGTCGAAGTGGACCTGACACCGTCGACGGTGCTCAGCGCCGGCATCAACTACCAGCAGGAAAAGCTCAAGGGCGCGGGCCGCGAATTCCCCATCTTCTACAGCGACGGCTCGCAGACGCGCCTCCCCCGCTCGATGAACGGCACGGCCGCGTGGAGCACGTATGACCGCGAGCAGAGCATGCTGTTCGCCACGCTCGACCATTATTTCGACAACGACTGGATCGCCAAGCTGGCCGTCAGCCGCAGCAGCAACCAGTACGACGCCTTGCAGGGTTTTTCCGGCAATGGCTATCCGGACCGCGTGACGGGCGGCGGCATGCGGCTGTGGCTGGCCAACTGGCACAGCAAGCCACAACAGACCTCGCTCGACGCGTACGTCAGCGGACCGTTCCGGGCCTTCGGCCGCCAGCACGAACTGGTGCTGGGCGTGAGCGCCTCGGAACTCGAGACGAATAGCCCCATCTATCCGGGCTGGCGCCTGGCCGGCTATGACCATGCGGTGCCGAATATCCACGCCTGGAATGGCGATATGCCGGTACCCGACTACAGCGGCATGCGGCTAGGCAGCTCGTACGACAAGGAACGCGAAAGCGGCCTGTATTCGACGCTGCGCCTGCGCCCGACGGATGCGCTGTCGGTGATTTTGGGCGCGCGCCTGTCGTACTGGAAGCGCGACATCCGCAGCGATTACGATGCCGACACGGACCTGTACGACGCGATGCGCGAAAACGGCAAGATCACGCCGTATGCGGGCCTCGTCTACGACCTGGGCCGAAACTGGTCGGCCTATGCCAGCTACACCAGCATCTTCACGCCGCAAAGCCAGCGCGACGTCAACAGCCGCTTCCTGGCGCCGCTCGAGGGCAAGAACTACGAAGTGGGCGCCAAGGGTGAATTCTTCGGCGGCAAGCTCACTACCAGCGCCGCCCTCTTCCAGCTGAAGCAGGAAAACCTGGCCGAAGCCGATCCGGGCAATGTCTGGATCATCGGCACGGGCGGCGGTTCCTACGCCTATCACACGGTCAAGGGCGCCACCACGCGCGGCTTCGAGGCGGAAGTATCGGGCCAGTTGCGCCCCGACTGGCAACTGACGGCCAGCTATGCGCATAGCCGCATCCGCAATGCGGCCGGCGCACGCATCCAGACCAACCAGCCGCAAAACATGCTCAAGCTGTGGACCACCTGGCGTCTGGCGCAAGGCGTGCCTGGCCTGGTGCTGGGCGGCGGCGTGAACTGGCAGAGCGATATCTACATGGACGACCGCGGGCCGAATGGCGAACGCTTCACGCAGAAGGCGTATGCGGTGGCGGGACTGATGGCGCAGTACCAGGTCAGCAAGCAACTGGTGGCGACACTGAACATCAATAACGTCTTCGACAAGAAGTACTACTCGACGGGCATGGGCGGCTACTACGGCGATCCGCGCAACGCCATGCTGTCGCTGCGCTATCAGTTCTGAATGGCTTCGCTACTTTTGAGCAGCGCCTCGATGTCCTCGGGCGCCACGGCGCGGCCAAGAAAATAGCCAAATGCTTCGTCGCAGCCCATCTCGGCCAGCAGTTCCAGCTGCTCGCCGCTTTCCACGCCGCCGGCGATGGTGCGCAGTCCGAGCGTGCGCGCCATCGCCACGATGGCGCGCACCATGGCGCTGTCGCCGCCCGGCTTGTCCAGGTCGTCGACGAAGCACTTTTCGATCTTGACGGCATCCGTGGGAAAGCGTTTCAGGTAAGTGAGCGAAGCGTCGCCCGTGCCGAAATCGCTGATGGCGATCGCCATGCCCAGCTGGCGGAACTGGCGCAGTATCAGCTCGCAATTCTGGCTGCTGTCGATCAGGATGCCGGCGGCGATTTCCAGTTCGATGCAATGGCCAGGCACGCCGGCCGCCTCCAGCGCGGCGGCGAAATTGCGTGCGATATCGCGCTGGTAGAACTGGCGCGCGGACAGGCTGACGGACACGGTCAGCATCTGCCCTTGCGCAATCCAGTTGCGCGCCTGCTCCACCGCCGTGGCCAGCACCCAGGCGCCCACCGGCAGGATCAAGGCGCTTTCCTCCAGCACCGGCAAAAAGTCGAGCGGCATCATCAGGCCCAGTTCCGGGTGCTTCCAGCGCAGCAGCGCCTTCACGCCCGTGATCCTGCGCGTCTTCAAGTCCATGCGCGGCTGGTAGTACAGCACGAATTCATTGCGTTCGAGCGCGTGGCGCAGGGCCGTCTCGAGGATGGTGCGCGAATACGACTGCGTCTGCATGCGCGGCGCATAGCGCTGGCAAGTACCGGGCGCGTGGCGCTTGGCCGCGTACATGGCCAGGTCGGCCTTTTCGATCAGCGCATTGACGTCATCGTCGTCGTCCGGGTACAGGGCCACGCCCACGCTGGCCGCCACCGTCAGGCTGTATTCGCCGATGACGAAGGGGGCGGCGATGGCGCGGACGATTTTCTCGGCCACCCGCTCGGCATCGTGCGCCGTGCGCAGTTCCGTCAGCAGGATGATGAATTCGTCGCCGCCCTGGCGCGCCACCGTATCGACCTTGCGCACGCACTGCTGCACCCGGCGCGCGAACTCCGTCAGCACCTGGTCGCCCACGTCGTGCCCCAGGCTGTCGTTGATGGATTTGAAGCGGTCGATGTCGACGAACAGCACGGCCAGCAGCCCCTGGTGGCGGCGCGCGTAGGCGATGCCGTGCTCGAAGCGGATCTGGAAATGCAAACGGTTCGGCAAGCCCGTCAAGCCGTCGTGGTGGGCGATGAATTCCAGCTGCTGCTCGGCGCGCCGGCGCGCCGACACGTCGTGCAGCAGCAGCACCGCGCCACCCTGCGCCAGCGGCGCGCAGCTGTACTGCACGTCGATGCGCTTGCCGTCGAGATGGCGCAGCAGCACGGCGCCGCGCGCCACTTCCAGCACTTCCTGCCGCGCCACGCAGTCGCGCACCTGGCGCGCCGCGTCGATGGGCGTGCCGTCATGGAACAGCGGCAGCAGCTGCGTCACGGCCTGGCCGGGGCTATCGTCGCCCTGCAAGCCGCCCATGGCGCTGGCGCGGGGATTCAGGTACCGCACCACGCCATCGTGGTCGGTGCCGATGACGGCCGCCGGCAGCGCATGCAGCAGCGCCAGCGCATCTGCCATGCGTTGCGCCTGCGCCGCCTGCAGCACCACGCCCGCCGCATGGCGCATGCGCCACATGCGCGCCGCCCGCCACTGGCAGGCCAGCAGCACGGCGAGCACCATGGCCAGGGCCAGGCACAGCGCCAGCAGCAGCGCCGTCATGCGTCACCCGGCAGGCGGAAAGTACGGAACATGGTTTTCCTTTGCAACGTGCGCCATGCGGCCGGGCGCAGATACATGCTGAAAGGAAATAATATAAGAATTTCGGCGCGATATTTGCCTGATCGGGCGCCGCTTGACTGGCATCAAGCGGCGCGCGGAACGTGTGCTTCAAGCCAGCGACAGCGTCCTGCCCGGGGTGGCGCCCGCCGATGCGGCCACGCGGG
>NZ_LNCE01000052.1:0-52323 GCF_001445815.1 Janthinobacterium sp. Ant5-2-1
GTTCGCGGGTCTGTGGCATTGGGCCGTCAGCTGCGGAGCACACCAGGATCGCGCCGTCCATCTGGGCTGCACCGGTAATCATGTTTTTGATGTAATCGGCGTGGCCTGGGCAGTCAACGTGCGCGTAGTGACGCGTTTCCGTTTCGTACTCGACGTGGGCGGTGTTAATCGTGATACCGCGCGCTTTTTCTTCTGGTGCTGCATCGATCTGGTCGTATGCTTTAGCTTCGCCGCCGAATTTCTTCGACAGAACCGTTGCGATTGCAGCGGTCAGCGTGGTTTTACCGTGGTCGACGTGGCCGATGGTGCCGACGTTGACGTGCGGCTTGGTCCGTTCGAATTTACCTTTTGCCATTTTATTCTTCCTTAGAACAATGATTTAAATGTAGGGACCGGCATTCTCGTGAAAGCCGGCCCGGAACTTCTATTACTTAGCTTTCGAGCTTACGATTGCTTCAGTCACATGCTTAGGTGCTTCAGCATAGTGCTTGAATTCCATCGTGTAAGTCGCACGACCTTGGGTCGACGAACGCAACGACGTGGCGTAACCGAACATTTCCGACAGAGGTACTTCGGCCTTGATGATCTTGCCGCCACCGCCAGCAATTTCATCCATACCTTGCACCATGCCGCGACGCGACGACAGATCGCCCATCACGGTACCGGCGTAGTCTTCCGGCGTTTCCACTTCCACGGCCATCATCGGCTCCAGGATGACTGGCGATGCTTTGCGGCAGCCATCTTTGAATGCCATCGAAGCGGCCATGCGGAATGCATTTTCGTTCGAGTCAACATCATGGTACGAACCGAAGAACAGCGTGACTTTCACGTCAACGACTGGGTAACCAGCCATCACGCCCGAAGTCAGCGTGTCGCGCACACCTTTTTCAACTGCAGGGATGTATTCGCGAGGAACGGTACCGCCCTTGATCGCGTCAACGAATTCGAAGCCCTTGCCCGGTTCTTGCGGTTCGATCTTCAGAACCACGTGACCGTATTGACCACGACCACCCGATTGCTTGACGAATTTGCCTTCCGACTCTTCGCACACTTTACGGATCGTTTCGCGGTAAGCCACTTGTGGCTTGCCGACGGTGGCTTCAACGTTGAATTCGCGCTTCATGCGGTCAACAATGATGTCCAGATGCAACTCGCCCATACCGGCGATGATGGTCTGGCCCGATTCTTCATCGGTACGCACGCGGAACGATGGATCTTCTGCTGCCAGGCGGTTCAGCGCCAGGCCCATTTTTTCCTGGTCGGCCTTGGTTTTTGGCTCGACTGCCTGCGAAATCACCGGCTCAGGGAAGACCATGCGTTCCAGAACGACGCTGGCTTTTTCGTCGCAAAGCGTGTCGCCGGTGGTGGTGTCTTTCAGACCCACAACGGCGGCGATGTCGCCAGCGCGCATTTCCTTGATTTCTTCGCGTTCGTTCGCTTGCATCTGCACGATACGGCCGATACGCTCTTTCTTCTGCTTCACGGAGTTCAACACCGAGTCGCCCGAATTCAGGGTACCCGAGTAGCAACGGATGAAGCACAACTGACCGACGAACGGATCGGTTGCGATCTTGAACGCCAATGCCGAGAATTTCTCATTGTCGTCAGCTGCGCGCTCGACTGGCTGCTCGTCCTCGTCCAGACCTGGGACAGGTGGAATGTCGATTGGCGATGGCAGGTACTCGATGACCGCGTCCAACATGGCTTGTACGCCCTTGTTTTTAAAGGCGGTACCGCACAACATTGGAACGATTTCGCTGGCGATGGTACGCTGACGCAGAGCAGCCTTGATCTCGGCTTCCGACAGGTCGCCTTCTTCCAGGTACTTGTTCATCAGGTCTTCCGACGCTTCAGCAGCGGCTTCAACCATGTTTTCGCGCCACTTGGCAGCATCAGCGGCCAGGTGTGCAGGAATGTCGCCGTATTCGAACTTCATGCCTTGCGAAGCGTCGTCCCAGATAACCGCTTTCATCTTGACCAGATCGATAACACCGGTGAAGACGTCTTCAGCGCCAATAGGCATCTGAATAGGTACTGGGTTGGCTTTCAGACGCGAACGCATCTGATCGTAGACCTTGAAGAAGTTGGCGCCGGTACGGTCCATCTTGTTCACGAAGGCCAGACGTGGCACTTTGTACTTGTTAGCCTGACGCCATACCGTTTCCGATTGTGGCTGCACGCCGCCGACTGCACAGTAAACCATGCAGGCGCCATCCAACACGCGCATCGAACGTTCCACTTCAATGGTGAAGTCAACGTGGCCTGGGGTGTCGATGATGTTGATGTGGTGAGCTGGGAAGTTGTTTGCCATGCCTTTCCAGAAGCACGTAACAGCAGCCGAGGTAATCGTGATACCGCGCTCTTGCTCTTGTGCCATCCAGTCGGTGGTGGCAGCGCCATCATGGACTTCGCCCAGCTTGTGGTTCACGCCTGTGTAGAACAGGACGCGCTCGGTCGTGGTCGTCTTACCTGCATCGATGTGAGCGGAGATACCGATATTACGATAGCGCTCAATGGGGGTCTTGCGGGCCATAATTAATCCTAAATGAATGGACAAAACCGAGCAGCATTTTTTTGCAAAAATGAGCCCGGCCTCGAACAACAGATGCTTGACAGCCGCCTTGCGGTAGCTGGCTTTATATTAGAAGCGGAAATGCGAGAACGCTTTGTTCGCTTCAGCCATACGATGGACTTCGTCGCGTTTTTTCATCGCGCCGCCGCGGCTTTCAGCCGCTTCCATCAGCTCACCGCCGAGGCGTTGTGGCATCGATTTTTCGCTGCGCTTGTTAGCAGCTTCACGCAACCAACGCATGGACAGAGCCATACGACGGACTGGGCGAACTTCGACCGGCACCTGGTAGTTTGCACCACCGACGCGACGGGATTTCACCTCAACCAGCGGCTTGGCGTTGTTGATTGCGGTAGCAAAAACTTCGAGCGGATCTTTGCCCGATTTTGCTGCGATGTGCTCGAAAGCACCGTAGATGATGTTTTCTGCAACCGATTTCTTACCGGACAGCATCAGCACGTTTACAAATTTAGCGACATCAGTGTTGCCGAATTTTGGATCTGGCAAAATTTCGCGCTTGGGTACTTCACGACGACGTGGCATATCAATTCCTTTCAATCTTCAGTTGAGCGCGCGTTCTTCGCACACTCGCGGACGACCATCATAGTCTTCCACTTACTCGACCAGATGCGGTCGACTACATTCACTTAGCTAGTTGCCACTGAGCGAAACTTGGGTTTGCTGCGTACAACTTATTACTTCTTGCCAGCTTTAGCGCGCTTGGTACCGTACTTCGAACGCGATTGCTTACGGTCTTTAACGCCTTGGGTATCCAGAGCACCGCGAACCATGTGGTAACGCACACCCGGCAAATCCTTGACGCGGCCGCCGCGCAACAGCACAACACTATGCTCTTGCAGGTTATGGCCTTCACCGCCAATGTACGAAATAACTTCGAAACCATTGGTCAGGCGAACTTTAGCGACTTTACGCAGAGCCGAGTTAGGCTTCTTTGGAGTCGTGGTGTAAACACGTGTGCAGACGCCACGTTTTTGCGGGCTGTTTTCCAGCGCCGGCGATTTGCTCTTCACGGTCAAAGCGACGCGTGGATTGCGAATCAATTGATTGATGGTTGGCATCGTTATAAATCCAACAAAAAACTACGATTAATAACCCGGGCAAGATGCCCGGCGACTAAAACCTCGTCCCACTTTCATCTACTGCGCACCGGAGGCGCCCGCAGCCACTCGATTAGGAGCGGCCATGAAATGCCAAGTAATACGTAAACGATGAGCAGAATAAAATCGAGAACTCGCTAGTTTAGACCTTGTGTTACAGGGGGTCAATCAGTTTACCGCTTTTTGCTATAAAAAAAGGCAAAAAAGAGGCACTTTTGTAGCATTTTGACTAATCTTTGGCTGCGGCGGGCGGACGCCTACGTCTCGCGGCAATTGATGATTTGGCATTCTTTCTCTGTCGCCAAGCCTCTGAGGGACGCATTCTTGTATGACCGCAAGACAACAAAAGGACTGATAATAGCGGACATTTTTCGCTGCCTCCCCTTATGCGCTCCTTGCTTCGCCCCGCCAATCTGTTCCTGCTCCTGACGTATGCCCTGCTGACGGCCGTGCCCTTCATCCCCGCGCTGCTGGGGCGGGCGCTCGAGCATCCGTGGCAGATGCTCACGTTCGAGCTGCTGGCCTGGCTGGCCGTCTGGAGCATCTTCAAGCGCCCCGCCTACTTCCACTGGCTGCTGGTGCCCGCCTTCCTGGCCCTGCCGACGGAAATCTACCTGTTCATCTTCTATGGCCAGGGCATTTCCACGCACCACCTGGGCATCATCTTCGAAACCAGCCCCAAGGAAGCGATGGAATTCCTCGGGCAAAAAGTATGGCTGATGGGCGCCGTCATGCTGGGCGTGATCGCCTGGTGCGTCCTGAGCTGGTTTGCGGCCGCGCGCACGCGCGACCTCGACTGGCGCGGCAAGACGCGCCCGGCCGCCTTCGTGCTGCTGATCCTGCTGGGCGGCTTCTGGTGGTATGGCTACGAATTCGGTTTCGAGGCCAAGGCCGTGCACAGCGCCGCCGCGTCCGCCAAGGCCAGCAAGCCGGCGGCCAGCGGCAAGGCCGGCGCTTCCGGCTTCGGCGACGCCAGCTCGGCCGACGATGAAACGGAAGAGGAAGACGAGGAAAGCAGCAAACCGGAGAACGCCAGCATCGCCGGCGCCGACGAGACGGGCCTGGGCTGGCCCAGCCTGCCCCACTGGGCGCGCCTGCCTTACGCCTTCGACACCGTCAGCAATTCCTGGCCCTTCGGCCTGGCCGCGCGCGGCTTCGATTTCTACAAGGAACGCAAATACCTGGCCGAGCTGGGACAGAAAAGCAGCAGCTTCCGTTTCGGCGCGCACCAGCAAGAGCCCGATACCAACCCGGAAGTGGTGGTCATGGTGATCGGCGAATCGTCGCGCTACGACCGCTGGAGCCTGAACGGCTACGAACGCGACACCAATCCCCTGCTGAAACAGGAAAGCAACCTGGTGCCGCTGGCCGACGTCATCACGGCCGTTTCCGCCACGCGCCTGTCCGTGCCCGTCATCATCTCGCGCAAGCCGGCCACGCAAAGCCTCAAGGATGGCTTCTCGGAAAAATCCTTCCTGACCGCCTACAAGGAAGCGGGCTTCAAGACCTACTGGCTGTCGAACCAGATCTCGTTCGGCCAGTTCGACACGCCCGTGTCCGTATTTGCCAAGGAAGCGGACGTGGTGCAATTTTTGAACCTGGGCGGTTTTACCAACAGTTCGAACTTCGACCAGATTTTGTTCGATCCGTTCAAGAACGCACTGGCCGACCCGGCGCCGAAAAAACTCATCGTGCTGCACACCCTGGGCAGCCACTGGAACTACAGCCAGCGCTATCCGAAATCGTTCGACAAATGGCAGCCGTCGCTGTTCGGCGTCGACAAGCCCGTCTACACGGACACGGCCATCAAGCCGCAGCTGAACAACAGCTACGACAGCTCCATCCTGTACACGGACTGGTTCCTGTCAAACGTGATCGGCATGCTGAAGGACGACGGCCAGCGCACCGCCCTGCGCAGCTCGCTCGTCTACGTGGCCGACCACGGCCAGACCCTGTACGACGGCACCTGCCGCCTGGCCTTCCATGGCCACAACACGCAGTTCGAATTCCACGTGCCCGCCTTCGTCTGGTATTCGCCGCAATTCCAGCAGCACTATCCGGACAAGGTGACGCAACTGCGGCGCCATCAGAAGGCGCGCCTGTCGACGGAAAACATGTTCCATACGCTGCTCGACCTGGGCGACATCCGCTTCGCCGGCGAACAGCCCGACTGGAGCATCGCCAGCGCCCGCTTCAAGCAGCACAAGCGCTATGTCGACAGCTACGGCTGGACCAACTACGACAACGCCATCATCCGCGGCGACTGCCGCGAAGTGATCGACAAGAGCACGCCGGAAAAGCAGGACAAATAAGGGCGGCCATCAAGCCCGCTCCAGCACTCCCGCGTAATCGGCCGGCTGCGCCATGTGCGTGCTGAGCCAGTCGAAGACGCGCCCCGCCTTGTCCGTGATACCGGCGTCAAACCCGCGCTGCGCCAGCAGGGCGATGCCGTTGGTGGCCTGCAGCACGCCGGACGCGGGCGGACACCGCCTGGACAGCACGGACACGGCGGACAGCCGGACGCCTGGATTTTTCCCCAGTTAAATCAACGGTTTAATAACTGGCATGGATCGTGCATTGGAGCAGCCATTCTCCACGAGACATGACCATGATCCGCGATACCTCTTCCCAAGACGCCGTATTGTCCGCCCCGCCGGGCCAGCGCCACAAGCAACGCGCCTTGCTGCTGGCCGGCGCCGTCATCGTCATCGGCGCGGCCATCGCTGTCGTTGCCGGCTGGCGCAACAGCGAGCATTCCGTCAATGCCAGCCGTTTGCGCATCGCCGAGGTCACGCGCGGCACCCTGATACGCGACGCGGCCGTCACGGGCCGCGTGGTGGCCGCCATCAGCCCCACCCTGTATTCGACCACGGTGGCCACCGTCACGCTGAAAGCGAAGGCGGGCGACACGGTGAAAAAGGGCGCCATCCTGGCCGTGCTGGAGTCGCCGGACCTGTCCGATGCGCTGAAACGTGAGCAGTCCAGCGTGCAGCAGCTGGAAGCGGAAGTGGCGCGCCAGCAGATCCTGGCCAAGAAGCAGAAACTGCTGGCGCGGCGCGAAGCCGATACGGCCGAGATCGAGCGCCTGTCCGCGCAGCGCACGCTCGAACGCTATGAAAGCGTGGCGCAGGTAGGCATCATTGCCAAGATCGATTACCAGAAGGCGAAAGATGCGCTCAATTCCGCCGATATCCGCAGCAAGCACGCCTCGCAGGCGGCGGGCCTGGAAAGCGAAGACGTGACCCTGGCGCTCAAGACCAAGGTCAACGAGCTGGAACGCCAGCGCCTGAGCCGCGACAACGCCCAGCGCAGAGTCGATGAACTGACCGTGCGCGCGCCCGTCAACGGTTTCATCGGCACCCTGTCGGTGGCCAACCGCAGCGTGGTGCAAGCCAACACGGCGTTGATGACCCTGGTCGACCTGTCGCAGCTGGAAGTCGAGCTCGAGGTGCCGGAAACCTATGTCGCCGACATTGGCCTGGGCATGCGCGCGGAAATCGAAACAGGCGCCATCCGGGCGACCGGCAAGCTGTCGGCGCTGTCGCCCGAAGTGGTGAAAAACCAGGTGCTGGCGCGCGTGCGTTTTAACGGCGAGCAGCCGGCCGGCCTGCGCCAGAACCAGCGCGTGGCGGCGCGCCTGCTGATCGATGAAAAACCGAATGTGCTGATGCTGGCGCGCGGCTCCTTCGTCGAGGCCGAAGGCGGCCGTTTCGCCTACGTCGTGCGCGACGGCGTGGCGATGCGCACGCCGATCAAGCTGGGCGCGACCAGCGTCTCGTCGGTGGAAATCCTCGACGGCTTGAAGCTGGGCGACAAGGTCGTCGTCGCCGGCACGGAAAACTTCGAGAACGCGGCCCGCGTCTCGCTCAACTAACGCCACTCATCCAACCAGGAGCCCTCCATGCTGCGCATGCAAAACCTGAGCAAAGTCTACCGCACCCACATGATCGAAACCCACGCGCTGCGCGGCTTCGACATCCATGTGCAACAAGGTGAATTCGTCACCGTCACGGGGCCGTCCGGCTCGGGCAAGACGAGCTTTCTGAACATCGCCGGCCTGCTCGAGGAATTCACCGACGGCGAATACATCCTCGACGGCGTCAACGTCAGGGGTATGGACGACAATGCCCGCTCGCGCCTGCGCAATGAAAAGCTCGGCTTCATCTTCCAGGGTTTCAACCTGATTCCCGACCTGTCGTTGTTCGACAACGTCGACGTGCCACTGCGCTACCGGGGCTTCAACCGCGCCGAACGCAAGGAACGCATCGAGGACGCGCTGGCCAAGGTGGGCCTGGCCTCGCGCATGAAGCATTATCCGGCCGAATTGTCGGGCGGCCAGCAGCAGCGCGTGGCCATCGCGCGCGCGCTGGCCGGCTCGCCCAAACTGCTGCTGGCCGATGAGCCGACGGGCAACCTCGATACGCAGATGGCGCGCGGCGTGATGGAACTGCTGGAAGACATCAACGCGCAAGGCACCACCATCCTGATGGTCACCCACGATCCGGAACTGGCGCTGCGCAGCCAGCGCAACGTGCACATCATCGACGGCCAGGTGTCGGATCTGGTGCAGCACCGCGCCACGCTGTCGGCCAAGCCGCAGCACGCCGCGACCGTGTAAGGAGAGCACATGTTCCGCTACTATTTCACCTTGGGCTTGCGCAGCCTGCGCCGCAACCGCGCCCTGACGGCGCTGATGGTGCTGACCCTGGCCGTCGGCGTGGCCGCCAGCGTATCGACCGTCACCATCCTGCACGCCATGTCGGGCGACCCGCTGCCGCACAAGAGCGACCGCCTGTTCGTGCCGATGATCGACATCCTGCCCGTCAAGGGCTACGTGCCCGGCGACAAACCCGGCTTCGCGCAATCCCAGATGAGCTATATCGACGCGCGCAATTTCATGGCCAGCAAGGTGGGCGTGCGCCGCACCGTCATGTATGGCGTGGCAGGGCCAGTCGAGCCGGCGCGCAAGGATATCGGTTCCTTCCAGGCCCAGGGGATGGCGCCCACGCGCGATTTTTTCAGCATGTTCGAAGCCCCCTTTCTGTACGGCCAGCCGTGGAGCGAAGCCGATGACGCCAGCGGCGCCGATGTGATCGTGCTCAGCCGCGCGCTGGCCGAAAAACTGGTGGGCACGAACAACCCTGTCGGCCAGCGCGTGACGGTGCTGGGCCGGCCCTACATGGTGACGGGCGTGCTGGCCACCTGGGACGTGGTGCCGCGCGCCCATCACATTATCGGCAGCAAGGGGGCGTTCGGTCCGGAGGACGAATTCTTCATTCCATTTGCCAGCGCGATCCGCCACGAAACCGAGCACGACGGTGGCATGAGCTGCAACGGCGACAATAATGCACCCGGCTACCAGGGCAGGCTCGCCTCGGGCTGCACCTGGCTGCAGTTCTGGTTCGAAATGGCCGGCAGCGGCGAGCGTGGCCAGTTGCAGCAGTACCTGGACGCCTATGCGGGAGAGCAGCGCAAGCTGGGGCGCATGAAGCGCAACGCGCCGAACCGCCTGTACGACCTGAACGAATGGATGAGCTTTTTGCAGGTAGTCGACAACGACAACAAGCTGGCGGCCTGGCTGGCCTTCGGTTTCCTGCTGCTATGCCTGGTCAACACCATCGGCCTGCTGCTGGCGAAGTTTTCCGTGCGCGCCAGCGAGGTGGGTATCCGCCGTGCGCTGGGCGCCACGCGGCGCGACATCTTCCGCCAGTTCCTGATCGAGACAGGCGTCATCGGCCTGGCTGGCGGCGTGCTGGGCCTGCTGCTGGCGTTCGGCGCGCTGGCCGTGGTCAGCAAGCAGTCGGAAGATCTGGGCACCGTCGCGCACATGGACGTACCGATGCTGCTGCTGACGTTTGCCATGTCGGTGCTGGCGGCCCTGCTGGCAGGCTTGCTGCCGACCTGGCGCGCCTGTCAGGTGACGCCGGCCATCCAGCTCAAATCCCAATGAACATCCTTTACCCAACATGAGGTCCAGCATGGAAATCCGTCCCATCCTGTCGGCGCTGATGCGCAGCAAAACCGGCGCCGTCCTGGTGGCCGTGCAGGTCGCGATCAGCCTGGCCATCCTGGCCAACGCCCTGCACATCGTCAACGTGCGCCAGGCCGTCGCCGCGCGGCCCAGCGGCGTGGCCGCTGAAAACGACGTTTTTTACGTCAATATCCAGAACCTCAACCGTGGCAGCCATGAGCGCCAGCTGGCCGAGCAGAAGCGCCAGGCGGCACTGCTGCGCGCGCTGCCAGGCGTGATGTCGGTGGCGCAAACGTCACAGGCGGTGCTGTCGCGCTCTGGCCACTTCACCAGCATGTCCGCCAAGCGCGACCAGGCCGCGGCCAGCGCCGAAGTATCCACCTATGTCAGTCCCGATTCGCTGATCAAAACCTATGGCCTGCAATTGGTCGAAGGACGCGATTTCCGGCCCGACGAGGCGCCCGAAATCAACGAAGACGTCGACGAGAGCTCGCCCAAGGTTCTGATACTGACGCGGGCGGCGGCGCAGAAAATCTGGCCCGGCGAGACCAGCTTTGTCGGCAAGACCTTGTACCAGGGCACCGGCTCGGACGACCCGGAACTGCGCGTGGTGGGCATCGTCGAGCGGCTGCAGACCCAGAACGCGCAGACCAAGCCGCGCGGCGAGTATTCGTCACTGCTGCCGGCGCGCCTGACGGGCGGGCGCGGCCTGCTGATATACGCCGTGCGAGCCGAACCGGGCCAGCGTGACCGTCTGATGCAGGAAGCGGAACAGGCCATCCGCACTACCAGCACGGACCGGCTGCTGGTCACCACCGACACCCTGGAACAGCATCGCAAGGCGCGCTACCGGGCCGACCAGGGCCTGTCATGGATGCTGATCGCCGTATCGACCCTGCTGCTGCTGGTGACGGCCAGCGGCATCGTCGGCATCGCCAGCCTGTGGGTGACGCAGCGGCGCAAGCAGATCGGCGTGCGACGCGCCTTGGGCGCCCGCCGCATCGACATCCTGCGCTATTTTTTGACGGAGAATTTCCTGATCACCAGCGTCGGCGTGGCGGCCGGCGTGGTGCTGGCCCTGGGCTTGAACCAGCTGCTGGTAAGCCAGCTGGAAATGGCGCGCCTGCCGCCCGGCTATCTGCTGGCCGGCGCGCTCGTGTTCTGGCTGCTGGGCGTGGGCGCGGTGTACGGCCCGGCATGGCGCGCGGCCAGCATTTCGCCCGCCACTGCCACCCGCAGTACCTGAGCCGGCACCTGAGTGATATGCTGCGCGCATGCCTACCGTACTGATTATTGACGACAATGCCGCCGTGGCCATCGCGCTGGACGTGCTGTTCTCGCTGCACGAGATCGACGCCGTGCGCGCCGCCTCGCCCGAGGAGGGCTTGCACCTGCTGGAACGCCACGCTATCGACCTGGTGGTGCAGGACATGAACTTCACGGCCGACACCACGTCGGGCGAGGAAGGCGGCGCGCTGTTCCACGCGATCCGCGCGCGCTACCCGGACCTGCCCGTGATCCTGCTGACGGCATGGACCCAGCTCGACGCGGCCGTGGACCTGATCAAGTCCGGCGCGGCCGACTACCTGGCCAAGCCATGGGATGACCGGCGCCTGATCGCCAGCGTGCAGAACCTGCTGGAGCTGGGGCAGGCCAATCGCGCGCTGCGCCAGCGCGTGGTGGCCGAACAGCGCCAGCGCCACGCCCTGGAACACGATTTCGACTTGCGCGGCATGGTGTGGCAAGACCCGGCCACGGAAAGAGTCGTGCACCTGGCGTGCCAGGTGGCGCGCGCCGACGTGCCCGTGCTCATTTCGGGGCCGAACGGCAGCGGCAAGGAACGCATCGCCGCCATCGTGCAAGCCAATTCCCAGGTCGCCAGCGGCCCCTTCGTCGTGCTCAATTGCGGCGCCGTGCCGGTGGAGCTGATCGAGGCGGAACTGTTCGGCGCGGAAGCGGGCGCCTACACGGGCGTCACGCGCGCACGCGACGGCAAGTTCGACGCGGCTGACGGCGGCACCCTGTTCCTCGACGAGATCGGCAACCTGCCGCTGGCCGGACAAATGAAACTGCTGCGCGTGCTCGAAACGGGACGCTTCGAGCGCCTCGGCTCGAACCGCGAACGGCAAGTGAAAGTACGCGTCATCAGCGCCAGCAACGCCGACCTGCCGGCGATGATCAAGGCCGGCACGTTTCGCGAAGACCTGTTCTACCGCCTGAACGTAATCGAATTGCGATTGCCGCCGCTGGCCCAGCGACCGCTGGACATCCTGGTGCTGGCGCGGCATTTCCTGGGCAGCGAAAAGACGCTGGACGCGCAGGCGCAGGCGACTTTGCTGGCGCACGGCTGGCCGGGTAACGTGCGCGAACTGAAAAACGTCATGCAGCGCGCCAGCCTGCTGACGGCCGGCCCGGTGATCGGCGCGCTGGAAACGGGCCTGCCGCTGACCGGTGTGGCATCGCCGCGCGCGCCGCAGGATGGCGCCGCGACGGAGCCGGACCGCGACAGCGTCAGCGCGGCGCTCGCGCGTGCGCACGGCGTGGTGGCGCAGGCGGCGCAGGAACTGGGGCTGTCGCGCCAGGCGCTGTACCGGCGCATGGAACGCCTGGGCATCGCGCGCGGCTGATGGCCTACCGCCCCATGCGCCTCTCCCTGCTCACGCGCTGGACGGCGCTGATCGTCACCTTGCTGGTGCTGGGCATCGGCATCGCCCTGCTGCTCGCGCATTTTTTGCCGGGCCAGCCGCTGCTGGTGCTGGCCGGCACCCTGCTGTGCGTGCTGCCGGTGGCCGTCATTACCATCCGCGCGCAGCTGCAATCGATGCTGTCGCTGTTTCGCGCCTTGAGCGGCACGGTGGCCAGCTACCAGGACGGCGACTTCGGCTTCAGCCTGCGCTGGCCGCAGAACGATGAACTGGCGGACCTGGTGGCGGCCCACAATGCGCTGGGCGACGTGCTGCGCAAGCAGCGCCTGGACCTGGTGCAGCGCGAACTGCTGCTCGACACCATGGTGCAAAACACGCCGGTGGCCATGCTGCTGGTGGCCGAGGGCAGCGCCATCGTCTACGCCAACCTGGCCGCGCGCCAGCTGCTGCATCACGGCCGCCGGCTCGAAGGGCACCATCTGACCGACATCGTGCGCGAGGCGGCGCCGGCCCTGGCCGAAGCACTGGCGCGCCGCAACGACGGCCTGTTTACCAGCGGTGAAGGGGAACAGGAAGAGGTATATCACCTGGCGCGGCGCAGCTTCAGCCTGAACGGGCGCAAGCACGAACTGCTGCTGTTGCGCCAGCTGACGCTGGAACTGCGGCGCCAGGAAGTGCAGACCTGGAAAAAAGTCATCCGCGTCATCAGCCATGAGCTCAACAACTCGCTGGCGCCACTGGCCTCGCTGGCCCATTCCGGCGCCGAGCTGGTGCGCCGCGGCCAGACGGAGCGCTTGCCGCAGATCCTCGCCACCATCGAGGAACGCACGCGTCACCTGGAAACCTTCATCCTCGGCTATGCGCGCTTTGCCAAGCTGCCCGCGCCGCGCCTGGCGCCGTGCGAATGGCAACCCTTCCTCGACAGCCTGGCCTCGCAAGCGGCCTTCACGCTGGATGGCCCCCCGCCCGCGCAGGCGGCCTTGTTCGATGCGGCGCAAATGCAGCAAGCACTGCTGAACCTGCTCAAGAATGCGCTGGAATCGGGCTCCCGGGAAGAGCATATCGGCCTGCACGTCAGCCAGGCGCATGGTCAGCTGCGCATCGAAGTGCGCGACCGCGGACCGGGGATGAGCGGCGCCGTGCTGGAAAACGCGCTGGTGCCGTTTTATTCCACCAAGCGCAGCGGCACGGGACTGGGCCTGGCCCTGGCGCGCGAAATCGCCGAAGCCCATGGCGGGCGCATCACCCTGGCCAACCGAGAAGGCGGCGGCCTGGCGGTGACCTTGATTCTGCCTTTGCCAGACAGAAATTAGTTCCTCTGCAACGATTTTTAAATCACGCCATCCGCAATTATTTTTCGGTGCAATATTAATAATTATAGTTTTTAATATTGCAACTTCATGAACGCCATGCCCGTGTGTTAGAAATAAGCTATTTAAGTTTGCATAATGATATAAAAATAGCTCATTGACAATGAATTGTCTTGGCGATAATTTATCAGCGCGGTACGGTTTTTTTGAAACATTAATCGTTTTTTCGCGGGGATCAACATGAAACTAAAATCACTCATCGCAGCGGCAGTACTCAGCGCCGCCTCCATCGGCAGCGCCAGCGCCACCGCCTACACCGTCAACCTCGTCAATACCACGGGCAATCTGTGGACCAGCGGTTTCAACGCCGTACCCAGCCCCCTCGGCGACTTCACGGATACCTTCACGTTTACGCCGAATGCCACCTTCGGTTCCACCGCGCAAGCCTTCCTGGCCAACCTGTCCGTTACGGGCACGGACAGCTCCTCCATCCACTTCACCAGTGCCGACCTGAACGGCATAGGACTGACCGGCTTTGGCGGCCCCACCGTCTTTGGCTATGCCCAGGGTGAAATACTGGCACCGACGAGCATCCTGTTCAATGGCCCGCTGGTCCTGACCGTGATGGGCAACACCAAGGGCGGCAGCTATGGCGGCGTCTTCAACCTGAACCTGGCTCCCGTTCCTGAACCGGAAACCTATGGCATGCTGCTCGCTGGCCTGGGCATACTCGGCTTCCTGGCGCGACGCCGCAAGCAATCTTGAACGCTCCTCCCAAAAGACGCCCCGGCGTCTTTTTTTTTGGCGGCTGCTAAACTGACGCCATGACGACCGACTTTACCTCCACCAGCCACACCGCTTTCAGCCACCCGGGCCACCCACCCGCCACCACCACCGAACACCGCGGCATCCGCTACCTGCACCTGGGCACCAAGTGGGTGCAAGGCGCCATGCGCCTCGACAAACCCGACGCCATCGAACTCGAATACGTGCAGATGATGATGATGTGGATGCTGTTCAAGACGCAGCCCAGACGCATCGTGCAGCTGGGCCTGGGCAGCGCCGCGCTGACCAAGTTCAGCTACCGCCGCTTCCCCGACGCCACGGTCACGGCCATCGAACTCAATCCGAACGTGATCGCCATCTGCGGCGCCCAGTTCGCGCTGCCGCCAAACGACGCACGCCTTGACGTGCGCGAAATGAATGCGCTCGACTTTGTGCTCGACCCGGCCAACCACGGCACCGTCGACGCGCTGCAAGTGGACCTGTACGACGAGGACGCGCGCGGCCCCGTGCTCGACACGCCCGAGTTTTACCAGGCCTGCTTCGACTGCCTGACGGACGACGGCATCATGTGCACGAATGTCTTCGGCGACTTCCCCAACTACGACAAGAATTTGCAGACGATGGAACTGGTCTTCGACGCCGTCGTCTGGGTGCCGGAAATGGAAGATGAAAACATCGTCGTGCTGGCCTTCAAAAAATCGCCCTCGCTCGACTTCAGCGATTTATACGAACGCGCCGCCACCATCAAGAAGCAGTTCAACCTGCCCGCCAAGAACTGGGTCAACGGCTTGAAGCAGTGGATGCAGGACCAGCAATAAGATAACCGCATCACGCCGGCAGCAGCGCGCCCAGGCGGCGCGCCAGGCCATCCATGTTCTCGGCCGGCACCTGCGCATAACCGAGCAGGAAACCGTTCCAGCCCTGCCCTTCTCCCGTGCCATGCGCGGACAACGCCAGCGCCACGATGCCGTCCTGCGCGGCGCGGCGGCTCAGCGCCAGGTCATCCCATGCCGTATCGTGAAAGCGCAGCGCAAGGTGCATGCCGGCCGTGCCGCCATGGATGGCCGCGCCGCCACACGCATGGCGCTGCAGCGCCTCGCTCAAGGCGTCGCGCCGCTGGCGGTACAGGCGGCGCATGCGGCGCACGTGGCGCGCAAACAGGCCGCTGCGCAGGAACTCGGCCAGCGCCAGCTGTTCGGCCACGCGGCCCCGCGCGGCGCCCTGCGCCTGCATCTGCGCGAAGGCCCCGGCCAGCGCAGCCGGCACGACGATAAAGGCCAGACGCAAGGCGGGGAACATGGTCTTGCTGAAGGTGCCCAGGTACACGATGGGCGCGTCGGCCACCAGTCCCTGCATGGCTGCCAACGGTGGCCCGCCATGGCGAAACTCGCTGTCGTAATCGTCTTCGATGATCAGGGCGCCGGCCGTACGCGCGCGTTCGAGCAGCGCCATGCGGCGCGCGGGACTAAGCACGCTGCCCGTCGGATACTGGTGCGACGGCGTCGTGTAGATCAGGCGCGGCGGCATAGCGCGCCAGTCGTCATCCGTCGGCGCGATGCCATCCATGTCGACGGCGATGCCCGTCACCTGCAAGCCGGCGCCACGGCCCGCCGCCAGCGCGCCGCCATAGCCGGGATGCTCGATCCACAAGGTGTCGCCCTGGTCGGCAAAGGCGCGCAGGCAGACATCGAGACTGCTCTGCGTGCCATCCGTGATGAACACCTGGCCCGCATCGCAAACGACGCCGCGCGCGGCGCGCAAATGCTCGGCGATGGCCATGCGCAGCTGCGGCTCGCCGGCAGGGTCGCCGTAATTGAGCTGGCGCGGCGTCAGCGCGCGCCACGCGCGGTCCAGCATGCGGCGCCACTGCGCCAGCGGGAATTCATCGAGCGCGGGCACCCCAGGCGCGAACGCGCCCATGGCGTCGGCGGGAAACACCACCGTCGCGCTGGCATCCTGTCCCGACACGCCACGCAAATACCGGGCGCGGCGCGACAAACCATCCTGGCCTGCGCTCACTGGCGGTGTGGTCGGCACGCCAACGCTGCCGGCGACGACGGTGCCGCGCCGGTCCGGCAAGACAAACCCTTCGCTGGCCAATTGCTCGTAGGCGTACAGCACGGTATTGCGCGCCAGCCCCAGTTCGGCCGCCAGCACGCGCGTGGCGGCCAGGCGCGTGCCCGGTGCCAGCTGGCCGCTGCGGATCGCCGCGCGCAGGCATTCATGCAACAGGCGCTGGCGCGGCCAGCCCCGCTCGCGGTGCGTGCGCTCGAATGCGTTCAGCAGCAAAGCGAAATCCATGCGCTCCCCTCCATCGTGGCTCTATATTATTTCTCGCTTCTGGATCTTTTTTCAGGGCCAGAAGCCGATTATAGTGCGGCCTTCCTCTTCAACCAACGGGATTTCCGCCATGACCGCTACCGCCCTTCCTCCCAGTCCCCGTACCCGCGTGCGCCGCGTCGCCGAACTGGCCAGCTACGAGCAAGCCACCTTGCACGCCATTCTCGATGCCGCCTACCTGTGCCATATCGCCTTCCACGACGACAAGGGCAGCCATTGCATCCCGACCGCCTGCTGGCGCATCGATGGCCACCTGTACATCCATGGCTCGAACGGCAGCCGCATGCTCAAGCTCCTGCAAGACAGCGACGTGTGCGTGACGGTCACCCATCTCGACGGCCTGGTGCTGGCGCGCTCCGCCTTCAACCACACGATGAACTACCGTTCGGCGATGGTGTACGGGCAGTTTGAGAAAGTGAGCGACATCGGCCAGCAGCATGCGGCCATGGACGCGCTGATGGAAAAGCTGGTGCCGGGACGGCTGGCGCACGTGCGCGGTGGCAGCGCCAAGGAATACGCGGCCACCACCGTGCTGCGCATCGCGCTCGACGAATATGCCGTCAAGCAGCGCAAGGGCGGTCCGCTCGACGATGCGGACGACATGGCGCATGCCGTCTGGACGGGCGAACTGCCGTTCACGCACGGCCGTGGCGCGGCCATCGCCGATGCGCTCAATACTTGCGACATGCCCGCGTATGCCGCCGCATGGGGGACGGAATCCGCTTGACCGGCCAGCGTGCTTGGCCGATGATCGGCGTTGATGGCGATCGCCACCAATTGACCAACCGATCCAATCACGCATGGAGCAAATGATGATGAAGCGAGTATCCCTGGCCGCGGCCCTGACGGTCATGCTGGCCTGTGGCGGCAGCGGCGCGGCACTGGCCGCCGATACGGGCGACGCGGCCCTGAAGGCGGCCATCGCCGGCAGTGCGCGCACGCCGGCCAACGCGCTGCGCGACAGCGCCCGCCACCCGTATGAAACGCTGACGTTCTTCGGCATCAAGCCAAACATGACGGTGGTGGAACTGGCGCCCGGCGGCGGCTGGTACACGGAGATCCTGGCACCCTACTTGCGCGACAACGGCAAGCTGATCGCGGCCGGCAACGACCCGCAATCCGCCAGCGAAGGCGCGCGCCGTGGCGCGGCGCGCTTCCAGCAAAAACTCGACGCCAATCCTGCCGCCTTCGGCAAGGTGGACATCGGTGCCTTTGCGCCACCCACCACCTACCGCATCGCGCCCAAGGGCACGGCCGACATGGTGCTCACCTTCCGCAATATCCACAACTGGATACCGATCGGCGAAGCGGGCATGCAGACCCTGTTCAAGGAAGTGTATGACAGCCTGAAACCGGGCGGCGTATTCGGCGTCGTCGAGCATCGCCTGCCGGCGAGCAAGGCGCAGGATGCCACGGCCAGCAGCGGCTACATGCACGAAGCATACGTGATCAAACTGGCCGAAGGAGCGGGTTTCAAACTGGCGGCCAAATCGGAGATCAACGCCAATCCGAAAGACACGGCGGACCACCAGGGGGGCGTCTGGGCGCTGCCGCCCACCTACGCCAACAAGGATGTGGACCGGGCCAAGTACACGGCCATCGGAGAGAGCGACCGCATGACCTTGAAGTTCGTCAAGCCATAAAAAGCAAACGGCGGCGCGCCACTCCGGCGCGCCGCCCGATCCCGGATTGAATGCCGCCTTACAGGTGGATGCCGTAGACGCCGCACAGGCGCTTGACCAGGGTGCAGGCGTTGGCATCGCCGTCCGTCACGCAAGCCGTGTAGGCTTCCTCGCAGGTTTCGCGCGTTGGCAGGGCAAACGCGGAAGAACTGATGGCGCCGGCAAAACCGACGGCGGCGCAAAAGACAAATACGGCTTTTTTCACATTGATCATTTTTATCCCATTCCCCAAAGTTGAGTCGTTCTAAAAACCACTGGAAGACAAAGACGTCAGCCGCCAGAAAGCGCCTGCCGACAGGCGAATTTCATGGCGCACGGAAATAGTAGCACTTTGAAAAATTAGTAAATAAGCAAACAGGAAAACAAGATAACGTTTCTTTTTCACCCCATTTCATGGAATAAAAACCGGCGCGCCGCCCTCCTGCCGCGCATTTGCATGGCAACGGGCGAAAAAAAACCGCAGCACAGGCTGCGTTTTTGGTATCGACCCTTTATTTCTTCGCTTCCTTCGGTTTCACCGGCACCAGGCTCAGGTCCTGGAAGTCGTAGCTGAAATCCGTCTCGGCCGACACAGGCGCCATCTTTACCCGATCGATGCTGCCATCGGGATTGAGCGAGAACGTCACGTAGGCGTCCGCGTTGAAGTTGCGCTCTTTCCAGCGCACGATGAAGGTGTCGTGCTGCCAGTGTTCCAGCTCGCCCGTCAGGTCCGGCGTGCGCGTGAAGCTGAGGATATGCTTTTTCCCCTCGGGCTTGATCACGACCTTGCCGTACCAGGCATCCTCATACTCGCCGTCGTACGATGCCAGCGACAGCGATGGCTGCGATCTGGCCGCCCGCGCGCTCGACGCCTTGCCCTGCTTTTTCACTTCTTCCGCATGCTGATCCTGCTCCACCTTGGCCACCAACGCCAGCCAGTCCGATGGCGCCGCCTGCAGGTAATGGTCGAGGATGCGCCATTGCAGCGCCGTCATGGAACCGCCATTTTCCGCATTGGTGAGGATGGCCACGCCCAGCTTTGCTTCCGGCACCATTACCACGCGCGAATAAAATCCCTGCAGCGCACCGCCGTGCATGGCCACCTTCATGCCCTTGTAGTCGCGCAGCTGGAAGCCCAGGCCATACGCGCTGAAGTTCGGTTTCGTCGCGGCCAATGCCGGTTTCGGCTCGGGGATCTTGATCGGCGTTTGCGCCGTCCACATTTCGCGGCCCTGCTTTTCGCTGAACAGGCGCGCGTCCTTGCCATCCTTGTCCTTCACGCCGGCGATCTTGCCGCCGTCGAGCAGCACCATCATCCACTTGGCGATATCTTCCGCATTCGTGTTGATGCCGACGGCGCCCACGGCGTTCGGCACGGGCATCGATTTGACGGCGGCGATCTTGCCGTCGATCTTGCTGTGCGCATTGGCGACGTCGGGATTGCCCGCATTTTCAGCCAGGCTGGTGGTGGTGCCCGTCATGCCCAGCGGCGCCAGGATGCGTTCATGCATGGCCTCGCCCCAGCTTTTCCCCGCCTTGTCGGCGATGATCTTGCCGGCCACGATGTACAGCAGGTTATCGTAGGCATAGCTGTTGCGAAAACTCGTGGCCGGACGGATGTAGCGCAGCTTCTCGATGATCTCGTCGGTGCTGAAGGTCGTTGTCGGCCACCACAGCAAGTCGCCCGCGCCCAGGCCCAGGCCGCTGCGGTGCGTCAGCAAATCGCGGATGGTCATGGCGCCCGTCACGTAGGAATCGTGCATCTGGAAGCCGGGCAAATGCTTGGTGACGGGATCGTCCCAGGCCAGCTTGCCCTCGTCGACCAGCATGGCCAGCGCGGCGGCCGTGAAGCCTTTCGAGTTCGACGCCACTTCGAACACGGTCTTCGCGTCGACGGCGGCCGGTTCGCCCAGCTTGCGCACGCCGAAACCCCTGGCGGTGATGACCTTGCCATCCTTGACGATGGCGATCGCCATGCCAGGCACGTCGAACACTTTCAGGGCGGTGGCGACGTCGCGCTCAAGGTCGAAGGCCGGCGCGGGCACCGGCGCGGCGGCGACAACGGGGGCGGCGTCAAGGGCCAGCGCCGGCATGGCGATGCCGGAAAACGCCAGCACGATGGCGGCGGCGAGGCGGTTCATGGTATGCATGGTGAGGATGTCCAAAGGAAGTTCAATGCGCTTGCGCGGCCATCAATTTGTCGACGCTTTCCTGCGTCACCGGGTGGTAGCGTTCGCGCGCCTTCGCATACACGTCCTTGGCCCAGGCATGGCCTTGGGGCGTCTTCATCAGGGCGCTGTACAGGGGCACGACGAACTTCTGGCGGCCCACGCTCATCAGGAATGCCTGCAAGGGCTGCTGCACGTCGTAGCCGGCGTTCACGGAGGCCAGGTAGAAGCGGTAGGCCACTTCATTGTTGCCGCTCTTGCCCACGCCGTAGACCTGGTCCAGCTCACGCAATTGCGCCGCGCTGGCCTTGTTGTTGATGTCGTTCAGGAAGTGCATCGACTCGATGGCGATCCACTTGTCCATGCCCAGGTCTTTCGTCGGCAATGTGCCTTTCAACCAGGCGTCGCGGTGCTGGTCGAGCAGCGCCAGGCGCGGCGAGACGACGCGCTGCGCGCTGGCCGGCACGCCTGTGCCATACAGCCATTCATCGAGTTCCGCTTCAGGCATCACGTCCGGATGCTGCGCCAGCAGGTTCTTGCGCAGGTAGGCGACGAACTGCTCCGTCGTCACGCTCTGGAACGCGTGCTGGTCGAACCAGCCGCGCAGGAAGGGATCGAACACGGCGCGGCCGGCGCGGCGTTCCATCGTGGCCAGGAACCAGGCGCCTTTCGGATAGATGATGCCGTCGTCCGTGTACGTTTCAGCCGGGTTGGCGTCCGCGTCGCGCGTGATCAGCGCCGTTTTCGCGGCCGGTAGTTCGCGGATCGAGGCGGCCAGTTCTTCCTGGTCGACCTGCACGCCCATCTGCGCCACGTCGCTGCCATACAGCTGCTCGACGATGCGCGTCGTGACGTAGGTGGTGAAGCCTTCATTGAGCCACATGTGCTTCCACGACGCGTTGGTGACCAGGTTGCCCGACCACGAGTGGGCCAGTTCATGCGCGATCAGGTCGACCAGGCTGCGGTCGCCCGCGATCATGGTCGGCGTGAGGAAGGTCAGGCGCGGGTTTTCCATGCCGCCGTAGGGGAACGATGGTGGCAGCACGATCATGTCGTAGCGCCCCCATCCATACGGGCCGTACAGCGCTTCGGCTGCCTGGATCATCTTTTCCGTGTCGGCCAGCTCGTATTCGGCCGCCTTGATGCGCGGCGGTTCCGCATACACGGCGGAGCGGGGACCGAGTTTGCGCACTTCCAGCTCGCCGATGGCAATGGCCAGCAGGTACGATGGAATCGGCTGCGGCATCCTGAATTTCCAGCCGCCCTTGCCCGTCGCCTTTTCGTCGTTCTCGGCGCTCATCACGACGCGCATGCCCGCTGGCGCATCGATGCGCGCGCTATACGTAAAACGCACGGCCGGCGTATCCTGCGATGGCACCCACGAGCGGGCGTTGATGCTTTGCGACTGGCTGAACATGAATGGCAGCTTGCCCGACATGGTTTGCTGCGGCGTGAGCCACTGCAGCGCGATGGCGTTCGGCGCCGTGTGATAGTAGACGCGCACCTTGCCCGGCTGGCCCGTGGTGGTGATGCGCAGCGCCTGGCCCTTTTCCGGGTCGGCCTTGTCCAGCTGGTACGGCGCCATCTGCCAGGCGCCGCGCTTGTCCTGTACCTGCACTTTTGCGATCGACAAATCGCGCGTGTCGAGCACCAGGGTGCGCGCCGCAGGATCGATCCAGTTCAAGGACAGCTCGGCATAGCCGGACAGGGTCTTTTGCTTGAAGTCCGCTTTCAGGTCCAGCTGCAGGTCGCGCGTGCGCACCTGGTCGTAGCGCGCGTAGCTGAGGGGGTCGGCGTGCGCGGCCAGGGTTACCTGGCAAAGTAGCGCACAGCCCAGCGCGCGCAGGAAGGTCAAAGTTTGCATGGTCGTCTTTTGAATGATTTGCGAAAGCCCCGGTCCGTGTGCGCCGGGGCGTCGCGCAGAATAGCACTTCCCGCGCAGGCCGGCAGAAAAAAGCGCCGGACTGGCCGGCGCTGTTTCCCTATTTCGTCTCGGCCTTGGCTTCCGGCTTTGCCTCGGGCGCCTTGAGCGGCGTATTAAAATCCTTCATCAGGTTGTTCTTGTCGCGGTCCTGCTTGAACAGCTCCAGGCGCGATGGCGTGATTTTTCTCGGCCAGCTATTGTTGCTGGTGTCGATGTCGGCCGTCTCCCAGTACGGGTCCTGCACCAGCCCTACCATCGGTTCATCCGTGACGATCACCTTGCTGATCTTGTCCGGCGCATAGCGCCACACTTCGGCCGGTACGCGCTCGATGATCTTCTTGCCGCTTTTCAGTTCGATTTCCAGGATCAGCGGCATCACCAAGCCGCCGAGATTCGAAAAATCGACCAGGTACAGATGCTTGCCCATGTTGCGCTGTTCCAGCAGCTTTCTCTCCCACGGCTCCAGCGTTTCCTGCTCTTCCGCATAGCTGTTGCGGTCCTTGTTGGTGACCGTGAATTCATCATGCTGGTTGTAGAAATCCTTCAGCGCGGGATCGATGTCGATCTTCTTCGGCAGCGCCTTGTTGCGCTGGTCCGAGATCGAGATGGGCTGCGCGTCTTTCTGCGCCTTCTTCCACGCTTTCTCGACTTCCGGATTCTTCGTGCTCACGCCATATTCGCTGATGCCGTCGATGCTGATGTCGACCGCGTCGGTGGTATAGAACCAGCCGCGCCAGAACCAGTCCAGGTCCGTGCCGGACGCGTCTTCCATGGTGCGGAAAAAGTCGGCCGGCGTCGGGCGCTTGAACTTCCAGCGCAGCGCGTACTGCTTGAAGGCGAAGTCGAACAGTTCGCGTCCGAGGATGGTCTCGCGCAGGATGTTGAGGGCCGTGGCCGGCTTGTCGTAGGCGTTCGCCGTGAGCTGCAGCAAGGACTCGGAATTGGTCATGATGGGCACCTGGTTCTGGCTGCGCATGTAGTCGACGATCTTGCGCGGCTCGCCATTCCAGGACGGGAAATGCTCTTCCCACGCCTGCTCGGCCAGGTACTGCAGGAAGGAATTCAAACCTTCGTCCATCCACGTCCACTGGCGCTCGTCCGAGTTGACGATCATGGGAAAATAATTGTGGCCCACTTCGTGGATGATCACGCCGATCAGGTCATATTTGGTCGTCTTCGAATACGTGCGTTCTCCCGTCTTCTTGTCCTTCACGGGGCGCCCGCCATTGAACGCAATCATCGGGTACTCCATGCCGCCCACGGCGCCGTTGACGGAAATCGCATTCGGATACGGATAGTCGAAACTGTATTTGTTGTACTGCTCGATCGCATGCACGACGGCGCGCGTGCTGTACTGCTGCCACAGCGGATTGCCCTCGTTCGGGTAATACGACATGGCCATCACGCGCTTGCCGCCGCTGTCCAGGCCCTGCGCGTCCCAGATGAACTTGCGGCTCGAGGCCCACGCCACGTCGCGCACATTGGCCGCCTTGAAGTGCCAGGTTTTCATCCCGGCCGCCTTGCCCTTCTCCGCCGCCAGCGCTTCCTGCGGCGTGATCACCAGCAGCGGCGTAGTGCTGTTTTTTGCCTTCGCCAGGCGCTCGCGCTGCGCCGCGCTCAGGACAGCCGCAGGATTTTGCAGCTCGCCAGTGGCGGCCACCACGTGATCGGACGGCACCGTCAGGTACAGCTCGTAGTCGCCAAACTCCAGCGTGAATTCGCCGGAGCCGAGGAACTGCTTGTGCTGCCAGCCGGCGGCGTCGTAATACGCGGCCATGCGGGGGAACCACTGCGCGATCTGGAAGATCGTGTTCTTGTCGTCTTCAAAATATTCGTAGCCGGAGCGCTCGACGAGCACCTTCTGGTCATTGATCTGATACGACCAATCGATATTGAACGTGATGCTCTGGCCGGGCGCCAGCGCCACCGGCAGATCGATGCGCAGCATGGTCTGGTTGACGACATACGGCAACGGCTTGCCGTTGGCCGCTTTCACGGCGGTAAGCTTGAAGCCGCCGTCAAATTCGCGGCCCGCATGGATGGCGCGCAAGTCCTCGAATTTCAGCGCCTCGTCCTCGCTGTTACTCAGCCAGGCCTGGCGCGATGGGGCACTCAATACGCGGCGCTGGTCGGCATCCTGGCGCAAGCCATTCTGGTCCAGCTGCAGCCACAGATAGGCCAGGCTGTCGGGCGAGCGGTTGTGATAGGTGATCTGCTCGCTGGCCGTGATGGCGCGCCGTTCCTCATCGAGCGTGGCGCGGATCACGTAATCGGCGCGCTGCTGCCAGTAGGCGTGGCCCGGCGCGCCGGAAGCCGTGCGGTAGCTGTTCGGCGTGGGCAGCAGCTCTTCCAGCTGGCGGAACTTGTCGTCGAAGGGTGCGGCGGCGCACAGGCCGGACAAGGGAGCAAACAAGGTCAAACACAAGGCAAGCAAGCGGACAAGGACCGGCATGGCGCATTCCATCTGGGAGTCGTGGACAGAACTGCATTCTAAGTCGAGTCTGTTTGCAAACCGGTCATTGTTGTCGAAGTCCCACACACCAGGCAGTGCCGCGCCCCGGCGCTACTGGCGCCGGCGCGGGCATTGGCGTATGATGCGCCTCGAACATTGGGGAGTAGTCGTCCCGCGGTCCTGCCGCGGGAACCTGTATCAACATGATTGGCCCGCAGGCCATGGTGCAGGTGGTTGCAGAACTTGACGAGACCATTGATCCAGGGCGGCCGCATGGGCCGGAGTCGCCCGTGGATCATTGGTTAATTCGTCCGGCCCGCGTACCTCTTGCAATCTCATGGAAGCATTCCTCATCTCCACCGGCATCGTCGGTCTCGCTGAAATCGGCGACAAAACCCAACTCCTGGCCTTTCTACTGGCCGCCAAATTCCGCAAGCCGCTACCCATCGTGCTGGCCATTTTCGTCGCCACCATCGCCAACCACGCGTTCGCCGCCGCCGTCGGCGCCTGGATCACCAGCATGCTGGGACCCGACGTGCTGCGCTGGGTGCTGGGCGTGTCGTTCCTGGCCATGGCCGCCTGGACCCTGATCCCCGACAAGCTCGATGAAGACGAGACGAAGCTGGCCAAATACGGCGTCTTCCTGACCACCCTGATCGCCTTCTTCATGGCGGAAATGGGCGACAAGACGCAGGTGGCGACGGTGGCGCTGGCGGCGCGTTATCACGATATCGTTTCCGTCGTGCTGGGCACCACCTTCGGCATGATGCTGGCCAACGTGCCGGCCGTCTACCTGGGCGACAGGATCGCCAACCGCGTGTCGCTGCGCCTGGTGCATGGCATCGCGGCGCTGGTGTTTGCCGTGCTGGGCGTGGCCACCCTGCTGGGCGCAGGCGCCGCCCTGGGGTTTTGAGAGAGCTTTAGATAATTTCTCATTTACAATATTCATGTCCATAATTACAATGTCGTCGACATGAACAGTGGCACGGTGCCACTTGGTGCCCACCGCGCTTTCTTGAGGAATGTATGCAGTTAAATAGAAAAGTGGCGGCGCTGTGCCTGGCCGCTTGCGCCATCCAGCCTGCCTCCGCCACGGCGGCAGCCTTGAACTACCACCAGGCGGCAACGCCGTCCGCGCCCGAAGTGCGCACGCGCGACCTGCTGCTGTTTGGCGCCGGCCTGATCCTACTGGCAGGCCGGCGCCGTCCCGAACACGATACGTGGCAAGTACGGGGGCAGGACTAGAGCAGCAATAGCACCGCATACTCGCGGCCCTCGTCGCGCAGGGCGATGCTGTTGCCGCCCTGCGCCACGCCATCGAGCGACAATCCCGCAGGCCGCCCCTGCGCCTGCTCCACCGTGATGGCATAGCTGCTGGCGCCGAAGCGGTAATGCAGCTTGAAGCTGCGCCACTCGGCCGGCATCGTCGGCGCCATGCGCAGCACGTTCGCTTCGCGCGTCAATCCCAGCAGGGATTCGACGATCAGCCGGTACAGCCAGCCCGACGATCCCGTGTACCAGCTCCAGCCGCCGCGTCCCACGTGCGGCGCCACGGCATACACGTCGGCCGTCACCACGTACGGTTCCACCTTGTAGCGCGCCACCGCCTGCGCGTCTGCGCCATGGCGTACGGGACTGATCATGCGCAGCAATTCCCACGCCTTTTCGCCGTCGCCCATGCGGGCAAACGCCATCGCCGTCCAGATGGCAGCATGCGTGTACTGGCCGCCGTTCTCGCGCACACCCGGCACATAGCCGCGGATGTAGCCGGGATTGAGGTCGGCCTTGTCGAACGGCGGATCGAGCAGCTGGATCACGCCCGAATCGCGGCGCACCAGGCGCGCATCGACCTGGCGCATGGCGCCGGCGACCCGCTCCTTGTTGGCGGCGCCCGACAGCACGCCCCAGCTTTGCGAAATCGAATCGATCTGGCATTCCTCGTTCGTGTGCGAACCCAATGGCGTGCCGTCATCGAAATACGCGCGCCGGTACCACTCGCCGTCCCACGCATGCTCCTCGACGTTGGCGGCCAGTTTCACGGCTTCGTCACGGCAGAACTGGGCGAACGCAGAGTCGCCGCGCAGCATGGCCACTTCGGCAAAGCGCTGCAGCACTTCATACAGGAAGAAAGCCAGCCATACGCTCTCGCCCTTGCCATGCTCGCCCACCTTGTCCATGCCATCGTTCCAGTCACAGGACCCCATCAGCGGCAAGCCGTGCACGCCGAGGCGCAGGCCATGGCGGATGGCGCGCACGCAGTGTTCGTACAGGTCCGCCGATTCGCCCGAACGCACGGGCAAGTCGTAATACGAATCCTCTTCCGGCTTGACGGCGCGCCCCTCGATGAAGGGCGCCACTTCCGACAACACGTTGACGTCGCCCGTGGCGATGACGTAGCGGCAGGCGGCCAGCGGCAGCCACAGGTAATCGTCGGAGCAGTGCGTGCGCACGCCCCGGTCCGACGGCGGATGCCACCAGTGCTGCACGTCGCCCTCGACAAACTGGTGCGCCGCGCACAGCAGCAAGTGCTTGCGCAGCAGCTGCGGCGCCGTGTGGATCATGGCCATCGCATCTTGCAGCTGGTCGCGGAAACCGTAGGCGCCGCCAGACTGGTAATAGCCGCTACGCGCCCACAGGCGGCAGGCGATGGTCTGGTACATCAGCCAGCCATTGGCGATCACGTCGAGCGACGGGTCGGGCGTTTCGATGCGCACGGCGCCCAGGGTACTTTCCCAGTGCGCGCGCACCGCGTCGAGCGCACTGCGGGCCGCTTCCTTGCCCGCATGGCGCTGCACCATGGTGCTGGCGTCGGCATTGCGGCGCCCGCCCACGCCGAGGATAAAGACGATTTCGCGCTCCTGTCCCGGCTGCAGTTCGAACGGCACCTGGATGGCGGCACACTGGTCCAGTCCCGTGCCAGCCTTGCCGGACAGGCGCACGCGGCGCAGCGCCGCCGGCTGCGCCAGGCTGCCGTTGCGGCCGATGAATTCATTGCGGTCGCAGGTGATGGAGCGGATGCTGGCGTCCGTATTGAAGAAGCCGACGCGGCCCGAAAACTCCGTGTTGTAGTTATTGCGCGCAAACAGGGCACCGCTGATCGTGTCGACCTCGGTGGCCACGTGCATGCCGGACTTGGCGCGCAGGTCGGCCATCACCCATTCCACATAGCCGGTAACGGACAGGCGGCGCGGCACGCCGCTGTCGTTACGCACCTTGATCACCGAATATTTGACGGCCGCATCGAGCGCCACATAGGTGCACAACTCCGTGGCGATGCCGCCTTCGCTGTGTTCGAAAATGCTGTAGCCGAAACCGTGGCGCGTCACGTAGTCGCCGCTGCCGCGAGCGGGTAAAGACGAGGGCGACCAGAACTGGCCCGTCTGCTCGTCGCGCACATAAAACGCTTCGCCGGACAGGTCGGACACGGGGTCGTTCTGCCATGGCGTGAGGCGGAATTCATGCGCATTCTCGCTCCACGTGTACGCCTGCCCCGCTTCCGACACCACGGTGCCGAATTGCGCATTGGCCAGCACGTTCGACCACGGCGCCGGCGTCTGCTTGCCTTCTGCCGTGGTGATCACGTATTCGCGGCCGTCGGGTGTGAAACCACCGAGGCCATTTTCCAGGATCAGCTCGCGCTTGGGCGCCCGGTGCGGCACGCCGCCCTGTTCGCGGGCAGGGTCCTGCAGCAGCGGCGGCATGCGCAGCACGGGGCTCGGCGGGCGCTTGACCTGCTCGGCCAGGGTGCCGCGCAAGTCGCTGATGATGGCGCGCGCCACCGATTGCAGCAAGATGCGGTCTTCATTGGCGATCTGCTCGGCCAGGCGCACGAAGATGCCGCCCGGACGGTCGATCGCCTGTGCATCGATGCCCGAGGCAATCAGGCCCATGATCTGGTCGTGCAGCAGCTGGCGGTAGCCCGACTGCTCTTCGTACCAGATCACCAGGTCGACGATCAATCCTTTCAGGCGCCAATAGGCATGCGCCTGCACCATCTGGCGCGCCAGCTCGATATTGGCCGCGTCGCGTATCTGCAGCAGCACGATGGGCAGGTCGCCGGAAATGGCATACGCCCACAGGCCGGACTGGCCGCGCTGGTTCTTGATCAGGATGCTGGCTTCGGCGCGCAGGGCCGCATTCGGATAGATCACGGCGTTGGCCAGGCGCGCATACAGCTGCGCGTCCGCTTCGCTCGCGTTCAACTGGCGCAGCACCACCTGGCTGTGCGTCCAGGCCAGTTCGAACACGCGGTCGGCCAGATGGCGGTCCTGGTATTTGTCGATCAGGTGCAAGGCCGCATCGCGCTGCTCGGCCATGCCGGTGACGCTGTCGACCGTCACAGCCTGGTCGGGTTCGAGCGTGATGACGTAGCGGATGGCCACGATGGGGTCGAGCACGGAACCGTGGCCGCCACTCAGCGGCCCACTTTCCTGCAGCGCCTGCGGCAACTGCGCCGTGTTGCCGCGGCCGATGAAGCGCGCGCGGTCCGTCTCGAACGATACTTCATAGCGTTCGATATCGTGCACCGTCATCACATGCAGCAGCCACGGCATCTGCTCCTCCTTCGAGCGGGGCCGGCGCGTGCACAGGATCGCCTTTTCATGCGCGAGGATTTCCGTCTGCACGAACAGCTTGCTGAACGCGGGATGGGCCGCATCGGCCGCCGCCGGCGCCATCACCACTTCGGCGAAGCTGGTGATCTCGATGCGCCGCTGGCGGTTCGAATTATTGCTGATGCGCGTACGCCGGATTTCGATGTCGTCCTCGGGCGAGACGACGATTTCCGTGTACAGGTCGAGGCCATGGTCGGCGCGGCGGAACTCAGCCCGTCCTTCCGAAAAAATCACTTCGTACTTCTTCGGTTCGGCCAGGGTCGGCTGGTACATGGTGGACCAGACGGCACCGTCGTCGAGGTCGCGCAGGTAGCAGAAATTGCCCCAGTTATCACGCGTGCTGTCTTCGCGCCAGCGCGTGACGGACAGGTCTTTCCAGCGGCTGTAACTGCCGCCCGCATTGCTCACCATGACGTGGTAGCGGCCATTCGACAGCAGCTGAGTTTCAGGCACGGCGCTGTTGGCTTGCGTGAGGATGCGCATCGGCATGGCCTGCTCGGGCGCGCCGCTGCGCAGCACCGCCAGTTCGGCCGTGTTCGAATAAAACGCGCCTGCCTGCGGCGTGCGTTCCTGCAGCACCAGCAAGGCCGATTGCAGCAGCGGATCGGACTCGAAACGGCGCTGCATCGGACGGTCGTGCAGCAGGTAGCTGAGGGCCAAAAAGCCCATGCCCTGGTGATGCACCATGAAGGAGCGGATGATGGCGCTGCCCTGCCCGCGCGGCAGGCGCGCCGTGGTGAAATCGATCGCCTCAAAAAAGCCGTAGCGGCCCATGTAGCCGGCCGCCTGCATGCGCTGCAGATTCTGGCACGACGCTTCCGGCTGCACCATCAAGCCCATCATGCTGGCGTAAGGCGCCACCACCAGATCGTCGGCCAGGCCCCGCTTCAAGCCCAGTCCCGGCACGCCGAAGGCACGGTATTGATAGTTCAAACTGGCGTCGACCGTGTTGTAGCCGGACTCGGAAATCCCCCACGGCACATCGCGCTGGCGCCCGTAATCGATCTGCGCCTCGATGACGGAGTGGTAGGTCTGGTCGAGCAAGGTGTTCGGGTAGTTCGGCATCACCAGGAGCGGCATCAGGTACTCGAACATCGAGCCGCTCCACGACAGCAGCACGGGCTGGCCGGCCACCATGCACAGCTGGCGGCCCAGGGCGAACCAGTGCTCCTGCGGCAGCTGGCCCTGGGCGATGGCGATGAAGCTGGCCAGGCGCACTTCGGAAGCCAATAAGTCGTAGTAGCTGGGGTCCAGCCGCCGTTCGCTGACGTTGTATCCGATGGCCAGCAGTTTCGTCGATGGGTTGTACAGGAAGCCGTATTCGATCTGCGCGAAGTCGCGCGCCTGGCCCGCAGCATGGGCGATGTCGCGCATGTGGCGGCCCGCCTGTTCGCGGCCTTGTGCCAGCAAGGCGGCCAGCTCCGGCTGCGTGCCTTGCGGCGCTTCCAGATTGGCCAGTTCGCGCAGGGTCGGCACGCGCATCAGCGCCGCATCGACGCCCGCCTGCGCCGCCCACGGCGCCAGTTGCAGCAATTCGGCCAGCGCCGCGCGGCACTGGCGCGCCAGCGCACCCGCCCACATCGACAGCTCGCCATCCTCGCTTTGCAGGGTCAGCGACAGCAGCGCATCGGCCGCGCCATTCGCGGCGGCGAGATAGGCATGCCATTCGGCCAGGCTGGCGGGAGCGGCCGCTGCCTGCAGCAGGGTCATGCTCTCGCGCATGGCCTTGCCCTCGCCTTCGGCGGCGATGAATTCCTGCAGCACCTGCGCCGTCGTGCGGATGCCCTGCACCACCTGCGCGCCGATGATCGGGGCGTCGTACAGTTCCACCAGTCCCGGCTGCAAGGTCAGCAGATGGCCGGCCAGGTTGCCGCTGTCGACCGTCGAGATGTACATCGGCTGCAGCGCCTTGAGCGTTTGCGTGTCGTACCAGTTATAGAAGTGGCCCTGGAAGCGTTCCAGCTCCCCCATGCTGTGCAAGGTGGCACGGCTGCGTTCGATCAGCTGGCCCATGGTGATGTAGCCAAAATCGTAGGCCGTCAGGTTGGCCAGCAGCGCCAGGCCGATATTCGTCGGCGAAGTGCGGTGCGCCACCACCAGATTCGGATGTTCCTGCATGTTATCGGGCGGCAGCCAGTGGTCGTCCGGCCCGACGAAGGTGTCGAAATACGCCCAGGTCTTGCGCGCCACGCCGTGCAGGAAACGCCCCTGCTCGGCCGACAAACGCGCCACGGCCCGCTCGATGGGGCGGCTGATCCACCAGGCGATGGCGGGGGCGGCCAGCCACAGCAGCAGCACCACGGCGGCGGCCGGCAAGGCTTCCGGGCGCCAGTAGAGCAAGGCGCCGAAGGCGGCCAGCGCCAGCGCGGGCGAGCACCACATGGCGCGCCAGCTGTCGGCCTGCGAACCTGACGATACATGCAGGTTCGAGGCACGCCAGTCGAGCAAATGCTTGTGCGACACGCCCAGGCGCCACAGGGTGCGGGCGATGGCGTCCAGGCTGATCCACGCTTCGTACGGCAGGAAGACGAGGGTCAGCATGGCGTGCGAAAACTGCACCCCGCAGCGCCGCTCGAAGGCGGCCAGGTGCTGGCGCCACAGGGTGTCGCGTGGCTTGCGCAGCAAATCGTACAGGGCCGAAAAGACGGGCGGCAGGAAGATGATGGCCAGCACGGCCGCGCTCCAGAATGCCACATGCGGCAAGAAGCCCCACACCAGCAGCAGCGACACGGTGGTCGCGGGCGCGACGACGCTGCGGCGCAGATTGTCGAACAGCTTCCAGCGCGACAGCATCGACAAGGGATTGCGTTCGCGCTTGCCGGCGCGGCCCGGCACCCGGCCCAGCAGCCAGCCGATCAATTGCCAGTCGCCGCGTATCCAGCGCTGGCGGCGGCTCACGTCGGCGTCGTAGCGGGCCGGATATTCCTCGTACAGCTGCGAGTCGCTCAGGAGCCCCGCGCGCAAATAACAACCTTCCAGCAGATCGTGGCTGAGGATTTTATTGTCGGGCAGGCGCTGGCCCAGCACGCGCTCGAACATGTCGAGGTCATAGATGCCCTTGCCGATGAAGGAGCCTTCATAAAACACGTCCTGGTACAGGTCGGAAACCGTACGCGTATACGGGTCGATGCCCGGCTCGCCGCCACACAGCAGCTCGTAGCGCGACGCGTTCGCGCTGGGCAGCGCCACGGCCACACGCGGCTGCAGGATGCCGTAGCCGGCCACCACGCGCGTGCCGGCCGCGTCCAGCACGGGGCGGTTCAGCGGGTGCATCATGGTGGCGATGAATTCGCGCGCCGCGTCGCGCGGCAGCTGCGTATCCGTGTCGAGCGTGATCACGTATTTGATCGTGCGCAGGCCGCGCAACTCGCCTTCCACCAGCGAGAATTTGTCGCGCGCGCCGCCGCGCAAGAACGCGTGCAGGTCGGACAATTTGCCGCGCTTGCGCTCCTGCCCCATCCACGCATTCTGCTGCGAATTCCACAGGCGCGGACGGTGCAGCAGCAGGAACGGCCCGACATGGCCCAGTTCCTCGGGGTCGGCCGGGTCGCCGTTTTCCTTAAATTCGACGCCTTCCACGCGGTATTTCTCGTTCAGGGTGCGGATGGTGTCCTGCGCCTGGCGCAGCAGGGCTTCGTCACCGGGCATCGTTTGCGCCTGCGCGTCGACGAAGTCCGTCAGCAGGCAGAAACGCAGGTTCGGATCACGGTTGGCGAGATAACGCACTTCCAGCGCCTCGCACAGGGCCGCCACGTTTTCCTGGCTGTAGATCAGGGTCGGCACGACGACGATGCCGCGCGCGTCCGACGGAATGCCGGCCTGGTAATCCATGCGCGGCAGCGGGTGCGGCGACGTCATCAAGGTCGCCAGCCAGTTCACCACGGCCACGGCCAGCTGGCTGCTGCCCAATAGCGCCAGCGCGCCCAGCGCTGCCAATGGCCAGCCCTGCACGCCATGGCGCACGGCGCGCTCGAGCAGCAAGGCGCTCGTCGCCAGGCTCAGGAAGCAGATGGCACCCAGGTAGACGGCCAGCGGCGCGGCGCGCGCCGTATGCTGCAGCGCCTCGACAAAGGGCAGCTTCGCGCCTGCCAGCTTTTCCAGTACCAGCACGCCGCGCCCCACCAGGTAGAAGCCGATGTGGCCACGGCGCGCGTCATTGCCGTTGCCGTGCGTGTGCGCCAGCTTCACCACCATCTCGGCCACTTCCACTTCGCTGCGCGCGCTGCGCTTGGCGATGCGTTCGATGGCGTGGCGGTAGCTGTCGCGCGTGGCGAAATCCATCAAGCCATAGGTGCCGGCCGGGTCCAGGCGCAAGGTTTGCTCGACCACGCTCATGGTCTCGACGAATTCCTGCCAATCCATGGTGCCGAGAAAACGCAGGCTGCCGATGCTGTTGGCGATCGACACCTGGTCGGCCGCCTGCTGCCCGATCTCGGACTGGATCTGCTGCTCGATGGTGAGGCCCGACTCGGCCAGCTTGTGCGTCAGCCACGACAGCGCCAGGGTCAGCGAGGAACTTTGTCCCTGTAGGCGGCGCGACAATTCAGCCACGAAAGCGCTGGTCATCGGCGGATTCGAACGGGCCATGTCGGCCACCAGCAGAATCAAGCCGCTGGGATTGCGCTCGGCGATCTCCGTCATCTGGTCGGCCCAGGTGTTGGCCAGGTCGCGCTGCATGCGGTCGTCGGCCACGCGCACGGCCACGCGGCGCAGGTTTTCGATCAGGGCCAGGCGCAGCATGATGGGCACGGCCCAGAGTTCGCCCAGGGTCAAGGTGGCCACGTCCTGGTAGGCCTCGACGAAGTGGCACAGATTTTCCAGGTCGACCCTGCCATCGCCGTGCGAGATGATTTCCAGCGCAATTTTGTAGACGCGCGGGCAGCCGGCATCGGGGCCCGATGTCAATCGCGGCAGCTCCTTGCTGTAGTTCTTCGGCAGGTGGCGCCGCGTGGTGCGGATCTGCTCTTCGATCAGATAAAAATTATCGAGCAGCCATTCCGACGCGGGCGTGACCTGGCGCCCGCTTTTGACGGTCGCCGTCAATTCGTTGACGGTGGCCGTGATCAGGGCTGCATTGTCGGCCAGGCGCGCCAGCAGGCGGTCGCGGCCATGATGCTTGCCCACCGCATGGCCGGTGGCCACATGCTTGCCGTGGGCGGCCATCTGCATGGCGCTGAATAATTCGGAACGCAGGGGCAAGGCATCGTCGCGCGCGGCGTCGAAGGTGTCCGGTGCAAGGGAATGGTCGCGGAAGATTTCTTTAACTTTGGAAATCTGTTCCTTGATCTGCTGCGTGACAACTGCTGTGTACTCTTTCAACTTGGGCCTCGCTAGGTGCGCGCACACAGCCAGCGGCCACCGTCACGCGGGCCCAGTCTGCAAGAACACGATCGGACACTGGCGAAGACGGAAAGCGAAGCGCCGGAGCGTTGCGACGAATCTCAGGGTATAGGGAGATTTTCTGAACTTCATCGTAGGAGGGCCGCGCAGGCAAGACCGTGCGCTAGCGTACATAGCTGCCGCTTTGGAAGCGTGTCGGCAAAGAAATTTGCGGACTGGACAGTGAAAAAATGCCGCAAGGAAACGAATAGCGTGCACCGTGCCGATGATGACACGGTGCAATATTTCAACGAGGAAAGTTCAAGCCGCTCAGGCAGCGATGGCCAGCGGGTGGCGCGTCGCTTCCGCCATCGCCATGCCGCCGTTGAGCTGCCATGCCGCGCCGTGGCCGAGGCGGCGCAAACAGGCGCTGGCGCGCGCGCTGCGATTGCCGCTGCGGCAGAAAAAGACCAGCGGGCGCTGCGGCTGCTGCAGCCACGCGGCCACTTGCCCCGCCAGGCGGCTCAGCGGTACGCTGCGTACCTCGCAGTCCTCGAACACCGTGCCGACGCACGCCGCATGTTCATACGCTTCGCGCACGTCGACGAGGATGGCGTCGGGATGCTGGCGCAGGAAGGCGGGCAAGGCGGCCGCGTCGAGCTGCAGTTCGGCGGCCGGCACGCTACCGTCCTGCACCGTGCGCACGGTATCGCAAATGCTGCCGTCGTCGCCTGACGCGCACAGCACGGTGTCTTGCGTCAGCAGCGCCGCCTCCAGCAAGGGGGCCAGCGCCTCGGACGCCAGATTGCCGATGAAGGCGAAGCGCTGCTCCAGCAGGTACACATGGGTTTCGCCGCACTCGATGCGGCGCAAACGCTGCTGGCCCAGCGCCAGCTCACCGTCGATATCGACGCGGCCGACTTGTTCGATCTCGAGTTCCTGCAGCAAGGCCAGACGCGCCACGCCATGGTCGGCTGGCGCCGCCGTGTGCACGATGGCCCGCAAGGCCAGGTGCTGGCAGCGGATGAAGGCGGCCAGGCGCGGCACGAGGGCGGCGACGGGATCGATGACGACGCAACTGGCGCTGGCAAGGTCGCTGAGCAGCCAGGTGCACTGGCCATCGACGCTCAACTGGACTACGCCGTCCTGCGGCGATGGCGCCAGTGTCGACGGCGACAGGCAGCTGCTGCGCAGCGCTTCACCGCAGCGCTCGATGCGCGCGCAGGCGGCGGTAATGGTCGCCGCGTCGATCAGGGGGCCGAACGATAAACGGATGGCCGAGCTGGCGCGCCATTGCGGCACGTGCATCGCTTCCAGGACATAGCTGGGGAGCGCCTTGGCGGCGGAACAGGCGCTGCCCGAGCTGACGCGCACGCGCGCCGCGTCGAACAGGTCCAACAGCTCTTTCGAGGACAGGCCCGGCACGGAAAAATTGAGCGTCGTCGGCAAGGACAAGTCGAACGGCATATTGAAGACGATGCCGGGGAAAGCGCGTTCCAGGCTGGCCACCAGCTGCACGCGGAACGCGGCCAGGTCGGCGTCGCTGCGGAAGGTCTTGCCATCGTCGAGCGCGCCCAGCACGGCGCCCAGCGCGGCGATGCCTGCCATGTTTTCCGTGCCCGAGCGCAGGCCCGCCTCCTGGCCGCCGCCCATCATCAGGGGCGTAAACGGGGCGCCGGCGCGCACGTACAGCATGCCGATGCCCTTGGGCGCGTACAGCTTGTGGCCGGAAAACGGCGCGTAATCGATGCGCGTGGCGGCCAGGTTCAGTTTCAGCTTGCCCAGCGCCTGCACGCAATCGACCATCCAGTAGGCATCGGCACCGCGTTCCTGCAGCAGGTGGGCGATGCCGGACAAATCGCTGACGACGCCCGTTTCATTATTCGCCGCCATCGTGCACAGCATGGCCGCGTCGCCGATCAGCGCACCGAGCGCCTGCAAATCGTGGCGCCCCTGCGCATCGACGGGCAGCTTGCGCACTTCCAGGTTCAGGCCCAGCAGCCGATTCCAGTGCGCCAGGCTTTCCGGCACGGCCTTGTGCTCGGTCGCGCCATACAGCAGCAGGCTGCCGATGCGCTTGCCTGCATCGCGCCGTTCGCGCAACGCACACAGGGCCGACAGCACGGCCGTCTGGATGCCTTCCGTGGCGCCGCTGTTGAACATCAGGCGGCCGTCGCCCACGCCCAGCAAGCGGGCGGCGCGCTGGCGCACGCCATCCATCATGGCCTTGGCCTGCAATCCCGTCGCGTGGGTGCTGCTGGGATTGCCATAGCCCTGCTCCATCGCTTGCCGGGCGGCGGCAACGGCGGCGGGCAGCACGCAGGTGGTGGCATTGCTGTCGAGGTAGATTTCTTTCATGATGGCAGTCTGAGTATTCTATAAAAAGGGCACAGCACAGGCGGCTGGAATATATGGATAGTCTACCGGCCTGCCCCCGTGAAGATATGCCAAAAAATGCTGCAAACGATGTACCATGCAGCATGTTCATGCCATAAAAACCGGATTAATGAAAATGAATTCACCAAACGCCTCGCTCGACAAATTTGACTGCGCCATCCTCGCAGCCCTGCAGCAGGACGGCACCCTGTCGATCGCAGCCCTCAGCGAGAAGATCGGCCTGTCCAGCACGCCTTGCTGGAAGCGGGTCAAGCGCCTGGAGGAAGACGGCTATATCGAGAGCCGCGTGGCTATCGTCAACCGCCAAAAAGTGGGTTTGCCCGTGACCGTCTTCGTCAGCGTCCGCACGGGCCAGCACGATGAGAAATGGCTGCGCCGCTTCGCCGCCGCCGTCATCGTCTTGCCCGAGGTACAGGAGTTTCACCGCATGAGCGGCGACATCGACTACCTGCTGAAAGTCGTCACCACCGACATCAAGGGCTACGACACGTTTTATAAAAAACTCATCAAGGCCGTGCAGCTGACGGGCGTGTCGTCCGCCTTTTCCATGGAGCAAATCAAGTGCAGCACGGAATTGCCGCTGGAATTGATCGCCCACGGCTTGCCTGCCTGAGACGATCGCGCGTTGCTGCAATGCAACATAAATGAATGAAAAGCAGCAATGGTGCGATGGAAGGCGCAGTGCGGCCGGTATACTGTCTGCTCGCCTGCCCGCTTTTCTGCTCATTCTGCAGGCCATCCTCCAAGGTCTTCCATGTCTCTGCTCCGCCGCCTCTCCATCCAGAAAAAACTCCTGTTCAGCATGGGCTTGTGCCTGCTGCTCTTCATGGCGATCTCGTCTTTCCTCAGCGTGCGCATGAGCAGCGATTACGTGCGCGAGCGCGTCGTCAGCCAGGAGTTGCCGGCGCAAGTGGGCGAAATCCGCAACGACGTGCTGCGCCAGATCAGCCAGCCCCTGTCCGTGGTGCAAACCATGGCCAATGATGTCTATCTGCAAGACTGGGAGGACGCGGACTTGCCCGACAGCGGCATCGCCACCTTCCAGCGCTACGCCACCGTGGTCAAGGAAAAAAACAAGGCCGCCTCGATCAACTGGGCCTCGGCCAGCACAGGCAAATATTTCACCACGGAAGGCTTGCTGCGTACCCTGGACAAGAACCAGGCGGCAGATCAGTGGTTTTATGGCTTGCTGGCCGGCGACAAGGCCTACACGCTCGACATCGACAAGGCGGAAAACTCCAGCGACCTGATGCTGTACCTGAATGCGCGCGGCCAGACGGCGGGCGGCAAGCAGATCGCGGCCGGCCTGGGCCTGTCCATCAATGCGCTGGCCGACACCATCCGCAGCTACAAGATCGGCCAGACGGGCCATGTCTACCTGGCGCGCGCGAATGGCGTGCTGCTCGTGCACCGCGACACGGCCTTGGCCGATGGCAAGCATGCACTCAAGGATTTGCCCGGCTTTAGCGATATCCTGAGCCAGAGCCTGCTCACTGGCAAAAAATACGCGTATGCCATCTACGATGCGCCTGCCGGACGCCAGTTCGTCGCCGCCTCCTTCGTGCCGGAATTGAATCTGTACGTGATGGCCGAAGTACCGGAAACGGAAGTGCTGGGCAACGTCACGCGTTCGGCCCTGATCGCCGCCCTGATCGCCGGCCTCGTCGGTGGCGGCATTGCCCTGTGCATCATTTATGTCATCAGCCGCGCCATCGCAGCTCCCGTCGCACGGGCGGCCGACATGCTCAGCGAAATCGCCAGTGGCAATGGCGACCTGAGCCGCCGCATGCCCGTCGAATCGGAAGACGAGGTCGGTGCGCTGGCCGCCGCCTTCAACCGCTTCGTCGCGTCGCTGAACGTGACGATACGCGAAGTTCGCGACAGTACGGGCTCCATTGCCAGCGCATCGAGCCAGATCGCGTCGGGCAACCTGGACCTGTCGGCGCGCACGGAAGCCCAGGCGTCGAGCCTGGAAGAGACGGCGGCGGCCATGGAAGAACTGACGTCGACCGTGAAACAGAACGCGGACAACGCGCGCCAGGCCAATCAGCTGGTGGTATCGGCGTCGAGCCACGCCGTCAAGGGCGGTGAAGTCGTGGGACAAGTCGTGCAGACGATGGGCGCGATTACGGAAAGTTCACGCAAGATCGCGGACATTATCGGCGTGATCGATGGCATTGCCTTTCAAACCAATATCCTGGCGTTAAATGCAGCGGTCGAGGCGGCCCGTGCGGGCGAACAGGGCCGCGGCTTTGCCGTGGTGGCAACCGAGGTGCGCAACCTGGCGCAGCGCTCGGCGGCGGCAGCGAAAGAAATCAAAGACTTGATCGTCGACTCGGGCAGCAAGGTGGAAGCGGGCAGCAAGCTGGTCGACTCGGCCGGCGCCACCATGCAGGACATCGTCGTTTCCGTGCAACGAGTCGCCGACCTGATGGGAGAAATCGCTTCAGCCAGCCAGGAGCAAAGCCAGGGTATCGCGCAAGTCAATGCCACCGTGACGCAGATGGATGACGCGACCCAGCAAAACGCGGCGCTCGTGGAAGAAGCGGCGGCGGCCGCCCAGTCCTTGCAGGACCAGGCGGGCCGGCTGGCACAGGTGGTCAGCGTCTTCAAGCTGGAAGAGACCGGGCATGCGGCGCAGCAGCAGCCTCGGCAGCCGACGCACAAGCCCATGCTGCCCACGCCATCGCGCCCGGCAGCGCCGGCCAGCGATGCGTGGGAAGAGTTTTAAAGAAGACCCTTAAATCGCCGGCGCTTTCACGCTGGCCGCTTGCTTGAAGAAATCATAAATGCCGCTCTCGCTCATGCGGCGGGCATTCGCCAGTTCGCCGCCCTTGGTGGCGTACAGCACCTGGTTGTTGTCGCTTGATACGAGCACGGCAGCCGGGATGCCTTTCTTGAGCGGATTGCCATAGGCTTGCGCCACGTCTAGGTTATGGTCGAAGTTACCCACGTCGACCTTGACGACCTTGAACTGTTGCTGCATCAACTCCGCGTTCTTGCCTTCCTTCAATGCCTTGTCGAGCGCGCGGCAATCCTCGCACCAGTTGGCGCCAAAGATCAGCAAGACAGGCACGTGCGCCGCCTTGGCTTCGGCCAGCGCACGGGCCACGTCGGCCTTGGCGTCGGCCGCCGCGTTGTACGGCAAGTGCGGCGTGGCGACGGGGTTGGCCGGCGTCGGCGCGGCGGCAACGGCGGTGCCGGCAAGCAGCAGGCTGGCAAGGAAAAGAGAAAAGCGCATGCGGGCTCCTGAGAAAAATCGTGGGGACCAGCTGAACAGCTGCCAGCTAGTGTGATTGTCTAGAATATGCCTGCTTGTGGGAAATATCCACCATTTAATTGCACTGTGCTTATGCGGAAAACGTATAAGCAACACCAAGGAGTAGTCGCTTGAGCATGTCAGATACCCTGCCCCCAACCTTGTCCGGCACCGCGCGCATGCTGCGCAGCGCCTATCCCGCGGGCATTCCCGGCTCGGCGTATTTCCCCGTATTGGCCGTGCTGTATGAACACTTTTCCGACCGCAACCTGGCCGAGCTGATGGCTGCTGTAATGGGCAAGGATGCGGCGGTGGTTCTCAATGACATCTATGCCTGCGCCAGCAGCAAACCGGCATCTGCCGCCATCGCGGCCGCCAAGCGCTTGCTGGAGCAACACGGCTTGCAAGCCATCTGTGCCGAAGATTGATGCCTGCAGGCAGCGAAATGGAACGCATGGGATAATATCGGGCTGACACTGAGCAACGCGGCCCGAACGCGCCCTCCCATGACGACTTCTTTCCTGGCACGCTGGCTGCCGCAACCGAACAACGGCAGCCGCCGCGAACAATTGCGCGCCTGCGCGGGGGCCATCTGCGGCTTGCTGCTGACGGGCCTGATCTGCCATTTCCTGCTCGCCCCCGACAGCGCCAGCGTCTACCTGATCGCGCCCATGGGCGCCTCGGCGGTACTGCTGTTCTGCCTGCCGGCCAGCCCGCTGGCGCAACCGTGGTCCGTGGTGGGTGGCAATGTGGTGTCCGGCCTGATGGGCATGGCCTGCGTCAAATGGCTGGGGCCCAGCGTGGGCGTGGCGGCGCTGGCCGCCTGCCTGGCCATCGGCGCCATGTTTGCCCTGCGCTGTTTGCATCCGCCGGGCGGCGCCGTGGCGCTCACCACGGTGGTTGGCGGCGCCAGCGTGCATGCGGCCGGCTTTGAATTCGTCTTTATCACCGTGCTGTTCAATTCCGCCGTGCTGGTCGCTTGCGCCGTGCTGTACAACAACCTGACGGGACGCCGCTACCCGCACATCCAGCAACTGGTCGCGCCGCATCCGCACGCCACCAAGGATGACGTGCCCAGCAACCGGCTGGGCTTTTCGCCCGATGACCTCGACGCCGTCCTGCGCCAGCACAGCGAAGTGCTCGACATCAGCCGCGACGATTTGCAAGCGATCTTCCTGCAAACGGAAATGCGCGCTTACCAGCGCCGCTTCGGCGTCGTCACCTGCGCCGACATCATGTCGAAAGACGTGCTCAGCGTGGAATTCGGCACGCCGCTCGATGTTGCCTGGCGCACCATGCGCGAGCATCAGGTAGGCGCCCTGCCCGTGCTGAACCGGGCGCGCCGCGTCGTCGGCATCATCACGCAGACGGATTTCCTGCGCCATGGCGGCCTCGACGATTACCAGGGCATGCGCCAGCGCCTGCGCAGCTTGCTGCAACGCAGCGGCTTGTCCCACAGCGACAAGCCGGAAGTGGTGGGCCAGCTGATGACGCCGTCGCCGCACACGGCCCGCCTGGGCACGCCCATCATCGATCTGGTTCCCCTGATGGCCGACGCCGGCTATCACCATATTCCCATCCTCGACAACGAAGAGCGCCTGGCCGGCATCATCAGCCAGTCTGACCTGATGGCGGCCCTGTACGAAAGCCGCTTTGCCGAGGCCGCCGCATGACGCCATTCCAGGCACTGCTGACTGACCCCGATGGCGGCCCGGCGGGCACGGCCGTCAGCGCGCATTTTTTCGCCAACCAACTGGCCATCGATGCGCCCGGCCATGGTGTCGACGTGGCGCAGCTGGTCGTCAGCGTGGGCGGCGTCGATGGGCCGGAGCTGTTCCTGAACTGGCTCGACGCGCAAGGTCGGCAAGCGTCGCTCAAGCCGCTGACGGCTAGCGACATCGCCATCGTCTTGCGCGAAGCGCCGGCCGCGCTGCAGCCGCAACTGCAGCGTTTGTGGGGCGAGCGCCAGCGCAACCGGCGGCAGGTGTCGGGCTGGCTGGCCGGTTTGACGGGCGCGGCCGTCGTCGCAGCCGGCCTGCTGTGGTGGCAAGGCGGCCATGCCGTCGGTGCGCTGGCAGGATTAATCCCTTTGTCGACGGAAAAACAGCTGGGCGAACTGGCCCTGGCGCAAGTGCGCGCCCAGGGAGGCGTCAGCGAAAGCGGCGTGACGCAGCAGACGGTGCAGGAGATCGGCCGCAAGCTGACGGCCGGCTCGCGCTACCAGTACCGCTGGCTGATCAAGAACGACGACACGGTCAACGCATTTGCCATGCCGGGTGGCATCATCGTCGTGCATACGGGCTTGCTGCGCCAAGCCGCCGACCCGGGCGAGCTGGCCGGCGTGCTCGCGCATGAAGTGCAGCACGTGGAGCAGCGCCATTCGCTGCGGCAAATGATCAGCAGCCTGGGCTGGGGCGCCCTCGTGGGCGTGACCATCGGCGACATCAGCGCCGTGGCCGCCATGCTGGCGCACCAGGCCGGCACCCTGTATTTCAGCCGCGACATGGAAGAAGAGGCGGACCGCCTCGGTTTGCTCGCCTTGCAGCGCGCACATATCCGCCCCGATGGCATGCTCAGCTTTTTCCAGAAGCTCGATGAGAAGGACAAGGCCAAGGTACCCGACTGGATTTCCTCGCACCCGCAAACGGCGGCGCGCGCGCAGCAAATTCGCAGCCTGATCGCCGCCACGCCGTGCCCTGCCTGCCTTCCCCTGACCAGCAGCCACTGGCAAGCCATGAAAGCGTCCCTGCCGCCTACGGCAAAATAGCAACATTCCCCTCGTACAATTTATCCAAACGTACTGTGCAATGGCGTATGCTTACGCCCCGGCTGCTCGATCGCGACCGGCCACCCCGACCCACAACGCCTCCGTTCATACCCTCCTTACAAAGGACATCGCGCATGAAGCATCGTTTTGCCGCCGGCACCCTCGGCACCCTGGCCATCTCCCTGTTGCTCGCCTACGCGCCCATGGCGCAAGCGGCCCAGCCCGCTGCCAAAACAGCCGTCGCGCCCGCCGTCAGCGCGCCAAAAGCAAAGCAACAACTACAAGTGCTGGCCGACACATATTACGATGCACAGGCCCGTTTCGAGCCGATCAATGCCACCGAAAGCGGCGACAACCGCTTTGATGACCAGCTCGGTTCAGCCATCGTGCCCGCCGCGCGCGCAAAACAGTTCGCCCTGTACCGCCAGTACCAGAAGACCCTGCGCAGCATTGCCCGCGCGCAGCTGTCGCACCAGGACCAGATCAACTACGACATTCTCGACTATGAGCTGGCCACGGCCCTGAGCTTCGAGCGCTTTCCGGAATACCTGCTGCCATTGAACCAGATGGACAGCATGCCCGTTACCCTGGCCAATTATGCGGGCGGCGAGGCATCGCAGCCTTTGACCACGGTCAAGGAGTATGACGCTTACCTGAGCCGTATCGGCCAGTTGCCGGGCTGGATAGACCAGGCCATCGCCAACATGAAGGTCGGCATGCAAAAGGGCATCGTGCTGCCGAAGGCGCTGACGGAATCGGCGCTGCCGCAATTCAAGAAGCTCGTCAGTGCCACGCCGCAGGACAGCGTCTATTACACGCCCATCAAGAACTTGCCGGCCAGCTTTTCCGACGCGGACAAGGCGCGCCTGACGCAAACCTATACCGTCATCATCGAAGCCAAGCTGATGCCCGCGCTGCAGCGCCTGTCCACCTTCATGGAACGCGATTACCTGCCGGCCGGCCGCGCGAGCAGCGGCTGGAGCGCCCTGCCCGATGGCGCGGCTTGGTACCAGGCGCGCGTGGCCAGCAGCACCACGACGGATCTAAAACCGGAGCAGATCCACGCCATTGGCTTGAAGGAAGTGGCGCGCATCCAGGAACAATACGCGATCGTGGGCCCGAAGATGGGCTACAACGGCCCAGCCGCCGGCTTGCCCGTGTGGGTGTCGGAACAGGCGAAATACCGCCCTTTCAAGACGGAACAGGAAGTGCTCGACGTCTACCGCAAGCTGAACGTGCTGCTCGACAGCAAATTGCCCGCCCTGTTCACCCTGGTGCCGAAAGCGCCGCTGGACTTGCGTCTGGAACCTGAACTGAGCCGCGACACGGCCGCCGACCACTACACGGCGCCGGCCGCCGACGGTTCGCGCCCCGGCGTGTTCTGGTCCGTCGTCACGGATCCGAAACTGTATGGCGACACGGGCATGACCACCTTGTTCCTGCACGAAGGTAAACCTGGCCACCATTTCCACCTGGCGCTCGTGCAAGAGATGGACTTGCCGAACTTCCGCCGCTTCGGCGGCAACAATGCCTTCACGGAAGGCTGGGCCCTGTATGCGGAAACCCTGGGCAAGGAAATGGGGCTGTTCGAGGATCCGGCCCAGTATTTCGGCCATTTGAACGACGAGATGCTGCGCGCCGTGCGCCTCGTGGTCGACACGGGATTGCACACCAAGGGCTGGACGCGCGAGCAGACGATCAAGTACATGCGCGACACGCTCGGCTATGACGCCGTGGCGAAAAGCGAGACGGAACGCTACATGGCCTGGCCGGGCCAGGCGCTGGGCTACAAGATCGGTTCCCTGAAGATCGTCGAACTGCGCCAGCGCGCGCAGCTGGCGCTGGGCGACAAGTTCAGCCTGCCGAAGTTTCACGAAGTGGTGCTCGGCGACGGCACCCTGCCCCTGAAACTGCTGGAAGCCAAGGTCGACCGGTGGATCGCGCAGCAGAAGTAAACTAACCCACTCCTGTGAGAACGGCAGCGCCAAGCGGGGCTGCCGTTTTTTTTCGTGCCGATATTTGATCTGGCGCAGATCCCTTCACAAAACAGCGCATCGCGCGCACGCCTGCCGGAACGCGTACCAGACCATGCTGCCTAATTCCCATACACAGAAGGGAGGCAGCATGCAAAACGAAGACATCAGCGATGGCGCCACGGCGCGTCCGCCAACATGGCGGCAGCAGTCAGAAATACCAGCGGAAACATCCGGCTCGTCCGGGAATGGGCACGACGCCATTCTTCACTACACGAGCGCGCGCGGCCAGTCCGATACACGGCCACAGCGGCACATTCCCGACGATACCCCGCGCGGCAACCGTGCCCTGATCGCGGCACTTGGCTGGCTCAGCATCGGCCTGGGCCTGGCCCAGCTGGTGGCGCCGCGCGGCCTGGCGCGGGCCAGCGGCTTGCGTGGCGTCTCATCTTTATGGATACGCGCCATCGGCCTGCGCGAAATGGCTTGCGGCGTGGCCTTGCTGCGCGGAGAAAGCAGGCCGGCATGGCGCTGGTCGCGCATCGCCGGCGACGCCATGGACCTGTCGCTGCTGGGCGTGGCCATGGCCAGCCGGCGCCATGCGCGCACACGCCTTGCGGCGACGGCGGCCGTGGTGGCAGGCGTGACGGCCATCGACTATATCGCCAGCACACAACTGGCGCCGCGCAAGCTGAGCGAATTGCCTGCACCCGGCGAAGAGGGGCTGGCGCTGCAAAAGAGCGTCATCGTCAACCGTTCCGCCGACGATTGCTACCGCGCCTGGCGCGACCTGGAAAACCTGCCCCGCTTCATGCCGGGCCTGCAGTCGGTACAGGTAATCGATGCGCGCCGCTCGCGCTGGCACAATGTCGAAGGCGAGTGGATAGGCGAACTGACAGACGAGCGTCCGGGCCAGGGCATGCGCTGGCGCGCGGCGGAAAACCATGCGGAAACGGGCGCGCTGGAACTGTCGCCCGCACCGGACGGCCAGGGCACCGTGGTGACCATGCAACTGCACATGCAGGCGCCGGTCGGCAAGGTGGGCGCGGCCGTGGCCGGCCTGTTCAGCCAGGCGCCCGCCTACCAGATCGAGACCACCCTGCGCCGCTTCAAGCAGTGGATGGAAACGGGCGAGGTCAGCACCACCGAGGGCCAGCCATCGGGCAAGCGCAGCTTCAAGGCACGGCTGCTGAGCAAGGCTGGCAACAAGGCAAATGCTGCAGGCACGCAAACGAATGGAGGTGTGTCATGAAAGCCAATTGCTGGCACGGCAAGCGCGACGTACGGATCGAACACGTGCCCGATCCCGCCATCCTCAATCCCGGCGACGCCATCATCAAAGTCAGTTCCACGGCCATCTGCGGCTCCGACCTGCACCTCTACAATGGCGTCGTGCCCACCATGGAACAAGGCGATATCCTCGGCCATGAGTTCATGGGCGAAGTGGTGGAAACGGGCTCCGCGGTACGCAAGCTCAAGGTGGGAGATCGGGTGGTGGTGCCGTTTCCCATTGCCTGCGGACGCTGCTTCTTTTGCGAGCAACAGCTGTATTCGGTGTGCGAGAACTCCAATCCCAACGCCTACATGGCGGAAAAGATGTGGGGCCACTCGGGCGCGGGCATCTTTGGCTATTCCCACCTGACGGGCGGCTATGCGGGCGGCCAGGCCGAATATGTGCGCGTGCCGTTTGCCGACGTCGGCCCCATCAAGGTACCGGACGAGCTCAAGGATGAACAGGTGCTGTTTCTCTCGGACATACTGCCGACCGGCTATATGGCGGCCGAAGCCTGCGGCATCGCGCCGGGCCAGGTGGTGGCCGTATGGGGTTGCGGCCCCGTGGGGCAGTTCGCCATCCAGAGCGCCTTCCTGCTCGGCGCCGAGCGCGTCATCGCCATCGACCATTACCCGGAACGCCTGCGCATGGCACGCGAACTGTCCGGTGCGGAAACTCTGCATTTCGATGCCGTGGACGTGCCCGACGCCCTGCGGGAAATGACGGGAGGACGGGGACCAGATGCCTGCATCGATGCCGTCGGCATGGAAGCGCACGGTTCCGGTATCAGCTATATCTATGACCGCCTCAAGCAGACGATGAAACTGGAATCGGACCGTCCCACGGCCCTGCGCGAAGCATTGATGGCATGCCGCAACGGCGGCGTCGTCTCGGTGCCGGGGGTGTATGGCGGCTTCAGCGACAAGATCCCGTTTGGCTCCATCATGAACCGTTCATTGACCATCAAGACGGGGCAGACACACGTGCAGCGCTACATGCAGCCGCTGCTGGAACGGATACAAGGGGGCGAGCTCGATCCCGGCGCCATCATTTCCCACCACCTGACCCTGGACGAGGCCCCGCACGGCTACGAGATCTTCCAGAAGAAACAGGAGCAATGCATCAAGGTGGTATTGCACCCCGGCCCTTGACCTGCGCTGGCAGGCAACGTGGCCGGATCAGATGAGCAATGCGTATTTCAGACGAGCAGCGCGGCGCTCATCGAGCGCACTTCCTCGTTTGACTCGGCCAGGATGCTTTGCAGGGTGTCGTTGTCGATAATGAAATCGATGACGGAATCGGAAGGCGTGAGCATTTCCACGTACGTCACCTGCAAGGGCGACTGCACGGGCGACAGCTGCTTGGCCAATAACAAGGTGTCGAGCAGGGAGTCGGGCGGTATCGATAGCAAGCCATCGCGCAAGCCTTCGATGGCTTCGCTCACTGCCAGCGGGATCAGCAGCTTCTTCATGACTTCGCGGGAAATGATTTCTTCTGCCGACTCCATCCAGTGATCCGCATCGTCGTCGAGCAGGCCGGGGAATTCGTCGGCACGCGACAGCAAGTAAAAACCGCCCACCTCATGCACGATGCCAGCGAACAGCGCCGTGTCGGCATCGACGTGCGTCACGCGGCGGGCAAGCACGTGGGCCAGTGCCGCCACATGGGCAGTGTGTTCCCACAGCTGGGTCGCCTTCTGGCGCAGGACGGGGTCGATGATCTTGCTGCCGAACTGGCGCACCACCATGGCCGCCACCAGCGCGTACAGATTGCGGTAACCCATGCGCATGACGGCGGCGCGCACGCTGGTCACGGGTGCGGCATCGCCGCGGCTGTACACGGCCGAGTTGGCCAGCGCGACCGTGCGCGCCGCCAGCAAGGGCTCGGCCAATACCAGCTTGATCGCATGGTCGATGTGGCAGTCCGGCTCAGCCAGGGCCAATTGCAATTGCAGTGCGGAATTCACACTCGTGGGAAACGTTAATTCTCCACGCACTGCCTGGGAAACAATTAAACCGAAAGCCTGTAGTTTGTTCATCATACGATCAATCCGCCTCAGATATTATTCTGACCAACAATTTCAAGCATCAGAAATTGAATGCCAGGCCCGGCCTTTAGAATACAGAAGGCATGTGATTCGCTTGTAATGAAGCATCAGGTAATGCCAGCGCATGCAATAGCGATTCATCGCCGATGACAAACAGCTTCGGCTGCTGTAATACCTGCAGCAGAAATGGCTGGCCTTCGCGCAGCCGCCGGCGATAATCGGCCAGCGTATATAGGTTGGGATTGATTTTACGCCGTAAGGTTCGCTCGGCCGGGGCCAATCCCGTCAACAGATCGCCATAATTGGCTTCTTCGCCCACCAGCAGCAAATCGATGGCGCTGCCAGGCATGTCCTGTCCCTTCGCCGTGGCGCCCGACACGAAGGCCAGATGCAGCTGGGCACGCAAGGGCGCCAAGGTCATGCTGAGGACGCCGACGATGCCGAAGGTTTTCTGCACCAGTCCGCTCAACTCCGGATACACGAGGCTTTCCTTGTTGGGCCAGAAGCGCCGCACGTTGCCGATCCGCTCCGACGTGATCAGCCCTGACTCATGCAGCCGGCGCAGTTCCCGCTGCGCCGACGCGCTGCCCAGTCCCGTCAAGCGCATGATCTCGTTCAAGTGAAAACCTTCATTCACGCGAACAAAGAGCAAACCCAGCAGTTTCTGCTGGGCCGGAGTAAACAGGGCTTGGGCAATCATGCGCCAAATCTTAGCATGAATGAACTGGAAGCTGGCGTGGCGAAGGCAATTGGGCGTGACGCCACAACAACGCCGTGTTGCGCCGTCACCGGCAACTGGGCGAGCCCATGCGCAACGCATGGCGTTGACACAGCAACAGGCAGTTTGCAGCTACATTCCTTGTGAGCGCTCACTTCAGATGCGCTGGCGCGCCGGTCAGATATCCCTGCCTATCGCGACCGCCGGGCTGACGCAACGCATCACCAGATCTAGCCCATCAATTCAAACATGCACGACGCAACAATAACTCAGCCATATTTATTCAAAAATCGAGCAAGATGAATATCGGCATATAGGTTTATTTGCAATCTCAACCATTAATAACAGCATGACTGAGCAGGAGTTTCAATGCCTGATTTACTCTTCATTTACTCATACTGCCAATAAAAATACCAGGCATGAATAGGCAATATCGATAATCGCATCCTGATCAATACATCGTATAAATGATCATCTATGGTGGAGATACTGCCGGATATAGACGGAACACCATGATTATCGCGTTCCAATCTGGTTTGTATATATGCACTAGTTAATGCGCTCAGGCATAAAAAAACGGCACCCGAAGGTGCCGTTCTTGTCAGCTAGCAGCGCAAATTACGCTTCGTCGCCGTGGTGTTGCTGGGTTTCGATGGCCAGCAAATCTTCGGCGGCTTCACCGGCCAGGGTGGCTTTATCGGTCAGCAGCGGGGCTTGAAGCTCTGCGGTCGTCTCCTTGCCTGTGCGGTGGAAGGCCGCAGTGACGCACATAAAAAAAACGGCACCCGAAGGTGCCGTTTTTTGTCAGCTAGCAGCGCAGATTACGCTTCGTCGCCGTGGTGTTGCTGGGTTTCGATGTCCTGCAGCGCTTCGGCAGCTTCGCCAGCCATCGAGGCTTTCTCGGCCAGCAGCAGTGCTTGACGCTCTTCCACTTCCCACGCTTCTTTCTCTTTGCGTGCGCGGTGGAAGGCCAGGCCCGTACCGCCAGGAATCAGGCGGCCGACGATGACGTTCTCTTTCAGGCCGCGCAGACCATCGCGCTTGCCCATGATCGCCGCTTCGGTCAGCACGCGGGTGGTTTCCTGGAACGATGCGGCCGAGATGAACGAATCGGTCGACAGCGATGCCTTGGTAATACCCAACAAGACGTTTTCGTAGGTCGCTGGAATCTTGTTCTCAACGGCCATGCGATCGTTCTCGTCCAGCAGTTCCGAACGCTCTACCTGCTCGCCAACGATGTAGTTGGTGTCGCCGGCATTGACGATCTGAACACGGCGCAGCATCTGACGCACGATCACTTCGATGTGCTTGTCATTGATCTTCACGCCTTGCAGACGGTACACGTCTTGCACTTCGTCAACGATGTAACGTGCCAGCGCTTCGATACCCAGCAGGCGCAGGATGTCTTGCGGATCGGCCGGGCCGTCCACGATCATCTCGCCCTTGTTCACGACTTGGCCGTCATGCACCAGCACTTGTTTGTCCTTGGTGATCAAGAACTCATGCTTGTTGCCGTCCATGTCCGTGATTTCCAGACGCTGCTTGCCTTTGGTTTCTTTACCGAACGCAACCGTACCCGTGACTTCCGCCAGCATACCGGCATCTTTCGGCGAGCGCGCTTCGAACAGTTCCGCAACGCGTGGCAGACCACCGGTAATATCGCGTGTTTTTTGCGATTCGGTAGGAATACGTGCCAGCACTTCACCAACCGATACCTGCTGACCGTCCTTGACCATGATCAGCGCGCCGACCTGGAAGCCGATCGCCACCGAGTGTTCGGTGCCGGCGATCTTGACTTCTTCGTTCGCGTCGTTGATCAGCTTGACTTGCGGACGCAACGTTTTCGTCAACGAACCGCGACGTTTCGCATCGATCGCCACCAGGGTGGACAGACCGGTCACTTCGTCGACCTGACGGGCTACGGTGACGCCTTCTTCGACGTTCTCGAAACGCACTTGACCGGCGTATTCGGTAATGATCGGACGGGTCAGCGGATCCCACGTTGCCAGGGCCGTACCGGCCTTGATGACCATGCCGTCCTTGACGATCAGGGTCGCGCCGTACGGCACTTTATGACGCTCACGCTCACGGCCATGGTCGTCGGTGATCAGCACTTCGCCGGAACGGGAAATGACGATTTGCGCGCCCTTGCCGTTCGTCACGTAACGCATGGTTGCCGTGAAGCGGATGGTACCGTTCGACTTCGCTTCCACCGACGATGCCACTGCCGCACGCGATGCCGCACCACCAATGTGGAACGTACGCATGGTCAGCTGGGTACCCGGCTCACCAATCGACTGCGCTGCCACCACACCGACGGCTTCGCCGGCGTTGACCAGCATACCGCGGCCCAGGTCGCGGCCATAGCACTTGGCGCACAGGCCGAAGCGCGTGTCGCAAGTCAGTGGCGTACGCACCTTGACTTCATCGATGGACAGACGCTCGATCTCTTCGACCATGTCTTCGTCCAGCAACGAACCGGCTTCGTACAGCGTTTCCTGGGTTTCAGGATGGACGACATCGTGCACGGTAACACGGCCGAGGATACGGTCGCGCAGCGCTTCGATGACTTCACCACCTTCGACCAGCGCCTTCATCAGCGCGCCGTTCATGGTGCCGCAATCGTCCTCGATCACCACCAAGTCTTGCGTCACGTCAACCAGACGACGCGTCAGGTAACCGGAGTTCGCCGTTTTCAGCGCCGTATCGGCCAGACCTTTACGCGCACCGTGGGTCGAAATGAAGTACTGCAAAACGTTCAGACCTTCGCGGAAGTTCGCGGTAATCGGCGTTTCGATAATCGAGCCATCCGGTTTCGCCATCAGACCACGCATACCGGCCAACTGACGAATCTGGGCTGCGGAACCGCGCGCGCCGGAGTCGGCCATCATGTAAATGGCGTTGAACGATTCTTGCGTCGACTTGGTGCCGTCGCGGCGGATCACGTCTTCGACTTTGAGCTGGTCCATCATGGCCTTGCCGACTTCATCCGAGGTTTTGCCCCAGATATCGA
>NZ_LNCE01000053.1:0-43922 GCF_001445815.1 Janthinobacterium sp. Ant5-2-1
GCCGCCCGCCGTGACAGCTGCCACGGGCATCGACGCCATGGTGCATGCGATCGAAGCGTACACCAGCCGCCTGCTGAAAAATCCCTTGTCCGACATGCTGGCCACGCAGGCGCTGTCGCTGCTGTCGAGCAACCTGGTCACGGCTTGCCGCGATGGCAGCAACTTGCCGGCGCGGCAAGCCATGCTGCTGGGCGCCATGCTGGCCGGCCAGGCGTTTGCCAATGCGCCCGTGGCCGCCGTGCATGCGCTCGCCTATCCCATCGGTGGACTGTTCCACGTGCCGCATGGCTTATCGAATGCGCTGGTGCTGCCGCACGTGCTGCGTTTTAATTTGTCCCACGCGGCCCCGCTGTATGCGCAACTGGCGACCATCCTGCAGCCCGGCATCGCGGGCAGCGAGGAAGCGCGGGCCGTGGCCCTGATCGATAGCATGCAGGAGATTGCCGTGGCCACGGGCATCGTGCGTACCTTGCGCGAAGTGGGCATCGCAGCCGGCGACCTGGACCGCCTGGCCGATGAAGCCATGCTGCAGACGCGCTTACTGGGCAACAATCCCCGGCCCGTCACCCGCGGCGATGCGCGCGCCATCTATGCGGCCGCACTGTGAAGCAGCAGACGGAGCCTACCACCCCGCCCTGCTACACTGCCGCCATGACGCCTCCCGACATTCCCATCCATCCTGACAGCACCCAGTTTCCGCACGGTGCCTGCGCGGGCTGCCACGACAGCGCGCCGCTGCCGTTTGCCTTTGAGTATGCGTATCAGCCCATCGTCGACCTGGCTACGCGCAGCATCTATGCGCACGAGGCGCTGGTGCGCGGCCCCAACGGCGAAAGCGCGGCCAGCGTGCTGGCGCAAGTCAATGACGCCAACCGCTACCGCTTCGACCAGGCTTGTCGCGTCAAGGCCGTGGCCGGCGCTGCCAGGCTGGGCATGCAGGGATATCTGTCGATCAACTTCCTGCCCAACGCCGTCTACCGTCCCGAGGTGTGCATCCGCAGCACCCTGGAAGCGGCCAAGCTGCATCACTTCCCTACCGACAAAATCATCTTTGAAGTGACGGAAGGCGAACGGGTGCAAGACCGTCCCCACCTGGTCGAGATCTTCCGCGCCTATCGCCGCTTCGGTTTCCTGACAGCCATCGATGATTTCGGCGCCGGCTATGCGGGCTTGAACTTGCTGGCCGAATACCAGCCCGACATCATCAAGATCGACATGGACCTGGTGCGCGGCATCGATACGCACACGCCGCGCCAGGCCATCGTGCGCGCCATCGCCAGCCTGTGCCAGGAGCTCGGTATCCGCGTGCTGGCCGAAGGCATCGAGACGCGCGCCGAGCGCGATTTTCTTTCCGGCTGCGGCATTTCGCTGATGCAGGGCTACTGGTTTTCCAAGCCCGTCTTCCAGGGACTGGGCCACATCCCCGAGTCGGCCTGGGAGTAAAAACGGCCACGTGAAACGTGGCCGCAAGTTCCACTGACGGTACAGCCTAGTTGGGAATATCGATGACCGTGCCCGTCACACTGATGACATTGCCGGGCGCCGACGCCGTGGCGATCGCTGGCACATTGACATTCGTGATCAAGGTCGACGCATCGGCGCGCGTCACCGTGCGCACCACCTGCGATGGCGGCAAGGCTTGCTTGGCGTTCAAGTGTGCATACATGGCGTCCAGCGCCCGGTTCAGGTACACATGCAGCGGCACGATCAGGGTTGGTAACGCATTACTGAAGGAATCGAAGTGGTTGGCGTTGGTCACCTCGATATAGCGCAGCTGGCTATTCGCCCCTTCCACGGCGGCATTCAGGCCCAGATAGGCACGCGACGCATGATTGACGGGAATGAGCGTGTCGCTGCGGCCATGCACGATGATGGCCGGCTTGCCGTTCAGTTTGCCGCTGGCCGCGACCTCGGCCATGCCTGCCCGCACGCGCACGCTTTGCGTCGCCAATGTCCCCTGCAAGTTGGCGCCGCTGACAGTGTCGCGCCCCGTCGCCAGGCTGCGCAGGCACAGGAAGCCATCGAGCGACTGGTCCGCCAGACTGCTCGACGGCGACACGCCGGCCGTGTACACCTTGGCGCCGCCCACGCTGTTCTCGTACACGACATTGCCGAGAATGCCGTTTTGCGCGGCAAAGCTGGCCGCCTTTTGCGCCGAGGTGAACGCAATCGGATTGCCGCTGCCGTCCGTCTGCGCAAACGTGAAACCGCACACTTTATCGGTCACGGAGAATTTTCCGTAGGCATACGCGTACGTGACGGCCACGAGGATGTTCGTGCCCGCATGCGCGGCCTGCAGCGGATCGGAGTCAAGCAGCCAGCCATATGCGCGCAAGCGCTGCTTGGCATCGGCCTGCTGCGCCGCCAGGTCGGCGCCGTTCAATAGCCCCTTGGCGACGAGCGCCGTGCAGCGTCCCGCATTGCCGGCCACGGAAGCGATGCACGGCTGATACAGGGCCGCATAGGTGGCGTAGTCGAACAGCGCACGGCCGGGATTGGCCACCGCCGCCCCGCCCTGGCGCACAGTGTAGGCGCTCGATGCCGCCGGCTGGACTTGCGGCTCGCTGGCCGCCACGCCGCTGATCAAGCCCTTGCTATCCTGTTCCGCCGCCAGCAAGGCCGAGCCGGCACCGTTGGAAATGCTCGAGGCGATCGTGATGGTGTTCTTCGGCGTCAGCCGCACGATGCGCGAGCTGCCGTCGCGGGCCAGCACGCCGTAGCGCTCGTTCAACACGTAATACGCCATCTCGACGGCCTGCAAGGTGACCTTGCCCCAATCCTTTTCCGGATTCTGCTGCGAGTGCGCATGCTTGAAGGCGATGCGGTTCGGGTTGCTGCCCGCCCAGGCCAGCCGCTCGGCGTCGCTCAAGTCCGGCGCGAAGAGCGCATTCTTGCCGGCGGCCACCCTGCCCGCGCGCAGGCCGTTCTGCAGGTTGACGCTATCGTCCTCGAACACATACAGGCCCGTGCCGGAACCCTTGTCGGCATACGCCACGGCGCAGCCTTTTTTCAAGCCCCATTCACCGGAGCTGCCGATGGCGCCATAGATGCCGCGCGAGCCGCTCGACGTACCGGTGACGATACAGGCATGGTCGGGGTCGAAGCTGGCTGGAACCTGCACCATCAAGGTGACGTTCTTCTTGCCCGTGCCATCATCGGCATAGGCGATGTATTCGCTGCCCGCGACCAGGCCCTCGCCCGTGCCCGCGTTGCCGGATGCATCCACGTTCGGTCCGTACAGGGTGCCGTAGCCGCTGTTGGCGGCAATGTCGAGCACGGCGCGGTAATTGGCGTAGATGGCATTGCGGCGCAGTTCGAGCGGCGTCGGCTGTTCCACATTTGCATACGCGGGCGCGGCGCCCGCCAGCCCCGTCTTGCCGAGACCGGCCGTGAGCAGGTCGTTCGTCTTGCCGTCGTAGTCGGCCCGCGTGATGGTACCCAGATAGCCGGGTATCTGGTTCAGTTCTTCCGGCGCATGGTTGCTGCCGCAGGCCGCCAACGCCAGCAGCGTGCACAAGCTGCTCCCCGCGCGCGTGATCGTCATTTGCATGGTGGTACTCTCCGTTGAAGTAACAGTGGACGCACAATGAAAAACGCCGGACGATCCGTCCGGCGTTGCTTGAAAATCAGACCGCGGCTTTGGCAGCCCTGCCGCCGAAGCGGGCGATGGCTTCGCCGACGATGCCGCGCCGGAACATCAGCACGCAGATGACGAAGATCACGCCCGTGACCATGCCCACCGATTCGCCCAGGGTGCCAAACCACTCGATGCCCGTGTGCGTGGCCAGGTAGGTACCGACATCGCCCAGCTTGTTTTCCAGCGCGATGATCAATACGGCGCCAAGGATGGGGCCGGACAAGGTGCCCATGCCGCCCACCAGGGTCATCAGCACGACCAGGCCCGACATGCCCCAGTACACGTCGGTCAACGTCTCAAAGCCCAGCACCAGGGTCTTGGTCGCGCCGGCCAGTGCGGCGAGCGAAGCGGAGAGCACGATGGCCATCAGCTTGTACTTGTTGACGTCGTAGCCAAGCGAGATGGCGCGCGGTTCGTTTTCCTTGATCGCCTTGAGCACTTGCCCGAACGGCGAGTGGATGGTGCGCACGATCAGGGCGAAGCCGGCAACAAAGATGGCCAGCACGACGTAGTACAAAACGGTGTCGTTGCCCAGGTCTATCGTACCGAGCAAGGTTCCACGTGGAACACCCTGCAAGCCATCCTCGCCGCCCGTGAACGGCAGGCGCAAGGCCAGGAAGTACACCATCTGCGCCAGCGCCAGGGTGATCATCGTAAAGTAGATGCCTTGGCGGCGGATCGCCAGGCCGCCGATTACCAGGCCCAGCAAGGCGCCCGTCGCGACGCCGGCCAGCAAGCCCAGTTCCGTTGGCCAACCCCAGGTGCGCAGCGCATAGCCGGTGACATAGCCGGCGCCGCCAAAAAATGCCGCGTGGCCGAACGACAGCAAGCCCGTATAGCCAATCAGCAAGTTGAAAGCGCAGGCAAACAGGGCAAAGCACAGCAGCTTCATCAGGAAGACGGGATAGCCGTAAAACGGGGCCGCCAACGCCAGCAGCAAGGCAATGGCGTAGCCTACATTCTTATTCATCGTGGTAGCTCCAATACATGACTGATGAGGATTACTTTTCTTTGCCGAACAGGCCGGCGGGACGCAGCAGCAGCACGATGACCATCACCACGAACACCACGGTGGCCGAGCCTTCCGGGTAGAACACGCGGGTCAGGCCCTCGATCACGCCCAGGCCCAGGCCCGTCAGGATGGAACCCATGATGGAACCCATGCCGCCGATCACCACCACGGCAAACACGACGATGATCAGGTTCGAGCCCATCAGCGGCGAGACCTGGATGATCGGCGCCGCCAGCACGCCGGCGAAACCGGCCAGCGCCACGCCGAAGCCGAACGTCAACGTCACCATCAGCGGCACGTTGATGCCGAACGCTTCCACCAGTTTCGGGTTTTCCGTGCCAGCCCGCAGATAGGCCCCTAATTTGGTTTTCTCGATGACGAACCAGGTAGCCAGGCACACGGAGAGCGAGGCGATCACCACCCAGGCGCGGTAGTTCGGCAAGATCATGAAACCGAGGTCCGTCGCGCCGGCCAGCGCTTCGGGCACGGCATACGGCTGGCCCGAGACGCCATAGAACGAGCGAAACACGCCTTCCATGATCAGGGTGATGCCGAAGGTCAGCAGCAAGCCATACAGGTGGTCGAGTTTATACAGCCAGCGCAGCATGGTCTTTTCGATCAGAATGCCGACCAGGCCGACGAGGATCGGGGCGATGACCAGCATGGCCCAGTAATTGATGTCGAAATAGCTGAGGCCCATCCAGGCCAGGAAGGCGCCCATCATGTACATGGCGCCGTGCGAGAAATTAATAACGTTAAGCAAGCCGAAGATAACGGCCAGACCGAGGGACAACATGGCATAGAACGAGCCGTTGACGAGACCCAGCAGCAGCTGGCTCATCATCGCTTGTATTGGAACGCCGAAAATTTCCATGGCATCACAGTATAAAAAGCACCGCCGGATAGCGGTGTGGTATCAAGGGAAACGCGCCACCGCAAACCGGTGCGGCGGCGCAAGGCGTACCCTGCGGGCGAAGCGCATGCAGGACAGAGCGCCCGCGCGCAGGCGGGCACTCTGTGGAGGTTGCTACAGCGTTACTTCCACAGCGAACACTTCGACTCGGCCTTGGTTACATACGCTTGCGCACCGGGCACGGTGGCGACTACCTTGTAGTAGTCCCATGGGTATTTCGACTCGGACGGTTTCTTCACTTCCATCAAATACATATCGTGCACCATGCGGCCATCGGGACGCACTTCGCCATTCTGGGTGAACATGTCGTTGATCTTGGTCTTTTTCAGGTAGGCCATGACCTTCTCGGTGTCATCCGTACCGATCGCCTTGACGGCTTTCAGGTAGTTCGCCGCCGCCGAATAGTCGGCCGCCTGCAGCATCGATGGCTCTTTCTTCATCTTCGCGAAATAGCGTTTCGACCAGGCGCGCGTTTCAGGATTCAAGTCCCAGTACCAGCCATCCGTCAGGTACATGCCCTGCGTCAGGTTCAGGCCCAGCGAATGGATGTCATTGATGAAGATCAGCAAGCCGGCCAGCTTCATCGATTTCGTCAGGCCGAACTCATTGGCCGCCTTGATGCTGTTGATGGCGTCGCCGCCCGCATTGGCCAGGCCGAGGATTTGCGGTTTTGCCGATTGCGCCTGCAGCAGGAAGGAAGAAAAGTCCGAGGCGCCCAGCGGATGCTTGACGCTGCCCAGCACCTTGCCGCCGGCCGCCTTGACGACCTCGGCCGTATCTTTTTCCAGCGAGTGGCCGAACGCATAATCGGCCGTCATGAAATACCAGTTCTTGCCGCCCTGCTTGACGATGGTGCCGCCTGTGCCGCGCGCCAGCGCCACGGTGTCGTAGGCGTAATGCACTGTGTACGGCGTGCACTCTTCATTCGTCAGGCGCGAGGAGCCGGCGCCGATGGCGATGAAGATTTTTTTCTTTTCCGCCGCGACCTTGGCCATGGCCAGGCTGGCGCCGGAATTGGTACCGCCGATCAGCATGTCGACGCCCTGCTGGTCAAACCATTCGCGCGCTTTCGAAGCGGCGATGTCGGCCTTGTTTTGATGGTCGGCGGAAATGAATTCCACCTTTTTGCCGGCCAGTACCACACCGGCATCGGCGATCGCCATCTTGATGGCTTCCGCGCCGCCGAGGCCGTCGACGTCGGAATACACGCCCGACATGTCGGAAATAAAACCGATCTTGATGGTGTCGCCCGATACCTGGGCATGCGCGGCGGCGGACAAGCCCAGGGCGCACAGAGTGGCGGTGGCAATGGCGATAGCGTTACGTTTCATAGTGTCTCCGTTGGGATTATTGTTTGCTATTCAGTCGATTGCTGACGATGGACGCTTACTACATGGGGACTACACGCCAAGCAGCTCGGTCAATACCGGCATCTTGGCCTCCAGTTCGGATGCAGCAAAAGTCTCGACGATCTGACCGTGCTCCATCACATAAAACCGGTCCGCCAGGGGCGCGGCAAACCGGAAATTCTGTTCCACCATGACAATGGTGTAGCCCTTCGCTTTCAGGGTGGTGATCATGCGCGCCAGGCCTTGCACGATGACGGGCGCCAGGCCTTCGGATATTTCATCGAGCAACAGCAGGCGTGCGCCCGTGCGCAGGATGCGCGCCACGGCCAGCATCTGCTGTTCTCCGCCCGACAGGCGCGTGCCCTGGCTGTGGCGGCGTTCCTGCAAGTTCGGGAACATGGCGTAGATTTCCTCCACCGACATGCCCTTCTCGCCGCTGGCCAGGGTTGGCGGCAGCAACAGGTTTTCCTCGGTCGACAGCGAGGAAAAAATGCCGCGCTCTTCGGGACAATACCCGATGCCCAGGTGGGCGATTTTGTGCGTGGCCAAACCTATCGCTTCGACGCCGTTGACTTTGATGGAGCCCGTGCGCGCACCCGTCAGCCCCATGATGGCGCGCAAGGTGGTGGTGCGGCCGGCGCCGTTACGGCCCAGCAAAGTGACCACTTCGCCCTGCGCCACTTTCAGGTTCACGTCGTGCAGGATGTGTGATTCGCCATACCAGGTGTGCAGCTGCGTAATTTCCAGCGCGGGTGCGCCGCCATTCACTTGTGTCGCCATCAATGCGTCCCTTCCAGTTCCGCGTGGGTGGTGCCCATGTACGCTTCCATCACTTGCGGATTGCGCGACACTTCCGCGTAACTGCCTTCGGCCAGCATGGCACCGCGCTGCAGGACGGAAATCTTGTCGCAGATGCCCGACACCACGCTCATATTGTGTTCCACCATCAAAATCGTGCGGCCAGCCGACACTTTTTTGATCAGTTCCGTCACGCGGTGCACGTCTTCGTGACCCATGCCTTGCGTCGGTTCGTCGAGCAGCATCATCTCCGGCTCCATCGCCAGGGTGGTGGCAATTTCCAGCGCCCGTTTGCGCCCGTACGGCATGTCGACCGTGATGGTGTCGGCAAACTCCGTCAGGTCGACTTCGGCCAGCAAGGCCATGGCGCGGTCGTTGAGCTGGTTCAATGCACGTTCGCTTTGCCAGAAGTGGAACGAGGTTCCCAGCTGGCGCTGCAAGCCGATGCGCACATTTTGCAGCACGGATAAATGCGGGAAGACGGCGGAAATCTGGAAGGAACGGATCACGCCCATGCGCGCGATCTGGGCCGGTTTGGCGGCCGTGATATCTTTCCCATTGAACAGGATCTGTCCGGAAGTGGGGACCAGGAATTTGGTGAGCAAGTTAAAACACGTGGTCTTGCCGGCGCCGTTCGGACCGATCAAGGCGTGGATATGGCCCCGCTCTACCTTCAGGTTCACTTCGCTCACAGCGGTGAAACCCTTGAATTCCTTGGTCAAATTTCTTGTTTCCAAGATTACGTTTGACATCGTGTCTCCTAGTTGTACTTTTTGTACTACTTAGTCATTTTTATAATACACAACTTAAATTTAACGCACAATACAGTATAACTACGGGGATTTTTGGCCAGCCCGAATGGCGCAAACTCGCGCCTTTACCCAGCTATTTCCGGCTATTTCCAGGCCGCATGTATCATTTGCGCCGCTTTTTCCGCGATCATCACGGTGGGCGAGTTCGTGTTACCAGAAGTAATGTACGGCATGATCGACGCATCGACGACGCGCAAGCCTGCCACGCCGATCACGCGCAACTGGCTGTCGACCACGCTGGAAGCTTCGCTGGCCAGGCCCATGCGGCAAGTGCCCACCGGATGAAAAATGGTGGTGCCGATCTGGCTGGCCGCCTGCGCCAACTCTTCCTGGCTCTGGAATTGCACGCCAGGCTTGTATTCTTCCGGCGCAAATTTTTTCAGGGCCGGCGCGGCGGCGATGCTCCGCGTCAGGCGCAAGGCGTCGGCCGCCACGCTGCGGTCCTGCTCGGTACTCAGGTAATTTGGCATGATTTTCGGCGCCGCATAGCTGTCGGCCGACGCGATGTGCACGTGGCCGCGCGACGTGGGACGCAGATTGCACACGCTGGCCGTAAACGCGGGAAACGCGTGCAAGGGTTCGCCGAATTTGTCCAAGGACAAGGGTTGCACGTGGTATTGCAGGTTCGGCGTGGCTTGCAGTGGATCGGACTTGGCGAACGCCCCCAGTTGCGACGGCGCCATCGACATGGGTCCGCTCTGGAACAGCGCATATTGCAAGCCGATCTGCATCTTGCCCAGCATATTGCCCGCCATGATGTTCAAGGTTTTCACGCCCTGTACTTTAAAGACGATGCGCAGCTGCAAATGATCCTGCAAATTGCCGCCCACGCCAGCGGAGTCCAACACGGGCACGATGCCATGCTGCTGCAACAAGGCCGCCGGGCCGATGCCGGACAGTTGCAGCAATTGGGGCGAACCGATGGCGCCCGCCGTCAGCAAGGTTTCCCGCCGGGCCGTCGCCTGCCACTGCGTGCCGCCGCCCGTAAACACGATGCCCGTGCAACGGGGCCCCGACTCCGAAGTCTCAAGCAATAGACGTTCCACGTGGCAGCCCGTCATGATGGTCAGATTCGGGCGGCGCGATGCCGGTTTCAAGAACGCTTTCGAGGTATTCCAGCGGATGCCGCGGCGCTGGTTGACGTCGAAATACGCGCTGCCGCTATTGTCGCCGCCATTGAAATCGCTGGTTTTCGGGATGCCGACTTGCTGCGCCGCATCGCGGAATGCATTCAGGATATCCCATGACAGGCGCTGTTTTTCCACTCTCCACTCGCCGCCCACGCCATGGTTTTCCGACGCGCCGCCGTAATAATCCTCGCTTTGCTTAAATAGCGGCAAGACCTTGTCCCAGCGCCAGGAAGCGTCGTCCGTCAAATCGGCCCAGTGATCGTAATCGCCGGCCTGGCCCCGCATATAGATCATGCCGTTGATGGAAGAGCTGCCACCAAGCACTTTACCGCGCGGATAGATCAGGCTGCGCCCGCCCAGTCCCGCGTCCGCCTGCGTGGAATACAGCCAGTCCGTGCGGGGATTGCCGATGCAATGCAAGTAGCCGACGGGGATGTGAATCCACACATAGTCGTCCTTGCCGCCCGCTTCCACGAGCAAAACGTTGGCGTCCTTGTCGCGCGTGAGCCGGTTGGCCAGCACGCAACCTGCCGTGCCGCCGCCCACGATGATGTAGTCGTATTCGCCTGCCGATTCCAATGAAGCTCCTTTCGGTATGCCATCAAGCTGTCGCGCGGCGTGTCTCCCCACCGCGTTCCGCTACCAGAGTCTGTCTTTTTTCATGCATGCATGGCTGCTGAGCCGCCTTGAGATTACCACCAGTGCCGGGCCAGGGCGACATTAATCGTTGCCTGGGATACGGCTAGCGTCACGGCCAGGTAAAAAAGAGTATCAAGCCAGGGTCTGCAAGCTGTGGATAACCGTATGGATATCCACAGGTACGATATGTGAGTAAACGAAATTTTTTTCGGACGTGTTTTTTTTATCCCAAAACCATCCCAGGCAGATACAACGCTTACTCAGCGCTTATCCGTACGCCAAGCGATTGTTTACAAGGATAAATCAGGACTTATCCACAGAAAATGGCACCGTTAACTACTATTACTATTCTTGTATACAAACTTGTTAAGGTAAACCCGACAACGCGCGCTTTGCCTGCTCTCCGCCTTGAAGAACATTCGCAAGCCTGTCTGCAAAAAAAGTCGGGAAGCTGCTTTTGCCGACAAAAAAAAATCGCGCCAACAACTGAGCGACGAAAACCGGCACGGCCGGCATCACGCACACAGCACTGCAAAACCGTTTTACAAAATGGAAACGTCAAGAGACCTGAGCAGGCACAGTGCCGGCAGGCGATTCGATATCAAAAAGAAGGGAAATTTGAGACGATTGTGGATAACTCACTTGATATCCACAGGATGACTTGTGCGTAAACACGAACTTTTGCACAGGCCCGCATTTTATACAATTTTGCTCCTCGCGTGATACAGCGATTATGCACGCTTTATTTTGCGTGTAAACGATTGATCCTGTTGAAAAAAAGCGACTTATCCACAGAAAAAAACGCGTTTACTATTACTACTATTTTTATATACAGATCTATTGTAAACCGACAAAAAAAGCGGAAGTCCGGGGATATTTCCAAAAAGCATGTAAAACCGTCAAAAAAAAAGCCAACGGCAACTTCACGACCTACTGCCAAACCGTCTTCCAGGAATCAACTGGACGCTCACCTCAGTGAAAGAACAACGCTCGTGCCCGCTCACTGTTGATTGGCAGACATAGGTCTATGTCAACGAAACACATCAAACATGCCACTACAGCAAGAAAAGCCACGATGTTTGCGTGCTGGTGTGGATAAGTGCCTGCATATCCACAGGATGAGATGTGGGAAAAGTCGATCTTTGTCCACAAGCCAATTTTTATCCCAAACAAGTCCGCCATAGATACAATGCTTGTGCGCCTACTTTTTTGTACGCTAAGTCGATGATTTTTCGATGGTATACCGACTTATCCACAAAAAAATGGCCGTTTACTATCACTACTATTTTTATGTATACATCTTTATTTAAAACACAGAGACAAACGCGAACGGTGGAAAAGTCGCCGAAACGGCTGTTTTCACCATGTAAACCGTTTTGCAATTCAAAAAACCTGTAAAACAGCATGCATACACATAAAAAAATGCGTTTAGGCATCATCAGTGCCTTGCACGAAGAACAGCAGGGGCTGGTAGAAGCCATGCAGAGCCCCCAGAGGCGTTCGCACGGCATGCGCGACTACACCCTGGGAACCTTGTGGAATATCGACGCTGTGTGCGTCCTGTCGCGTCTGGGCAAGGTTGCTGCTGCCATGACTGCTTCTATCCTTGTGGAAAAGTACGGAGTTACCCACATCGTCTTCACCGGCGTGGCCGGCAGTGGGGATAAACACGTGAAAGTGGGCGATATCGTCGTGGCCGAAGCGCTGATGCAGCACGATATGGATGCCCGCCCTCTGTTTCCCCGCTTTGAAGTGCCATTGACTGGCTTGCAGCGCTTCGCCACGGACCTGGAACTGAGCACGCAACTGGCTGGCGCCGCGGAAGATTTTCTGCGTGACGATGTGTCCAGCGTGCTCAAGGCGGCACATATCGTGGAATTTGGCTTGCAGCAAGCGCGAGTGCACCGCGGCCTGATCGCCAGCGGCGACCAGTTCATCGGCAGCGCCGCGCATCTGAACCAGCTCAAAGTTGATATCCCCGACCTGCTGGCCGTCGAAATGGAAGGCGCCGCCGTGGCGCAAGTGTGTTTTGAATTGGGCGTGCCGTTTACGGTCATGCGCACCATTTCCGACAACGCCAACGAAGAGGCGGCCGTCGACTTCATGCGTTTCGTGCAAACCGTCGCGTCGCCGTACGCGTATACGGTGATCCAGCAATTGTGCCAGCGTCTGGCAGGCTGATTTTTCATCCAGCGTGCATAAAAAAGGCAGAACCACTGGTTCTGCCCTTTTACGTTGACTGCCTGCTTAAATTTTAGACGCTCAGCATCATCAGGCTCGCATTTCCGCCTGCCGCCGTCGTATTCACGCACAGCGCCCGCTCAGCAACGAGACGCCACAGGGGGATGGCACCCTCTTGCGTGGTGGCGATGGTGCCCACCAGCGCCCCTTCCCGTGCCGCCAGCAGCGGTTTGAGCTGGCCATCGAGGCTAGGCTCGATCATGGCGATCTGGAAATCATGCTTGACCGACTCCAGGCTCGTAATGATCTGGATGCGGTCCTTCAGCGCAGCCGGCAAGTCGCCCGGGATCAGATCCGGCGCTTGTGCCAGCACCAGGGCCTCGTTACCGGTGGCCAGGACGGCCGCCAGCTGGTTCATCAGGGTGCCCGAGGTCGCTGCCGCGCACAAAATCGTGCCGCGTGCGGCAAAGCTCAGGGTGTTGCGCTCGCCGGTCGGGCCTGGCAAGACAGTGGTGCTGCCCAGCAAGGTGGTACGCGCATAGTCTTGCGCCAGTTGCACGACCTTGTCGTGGCCATGCATTTTCGCCCAGACGGTCAGCGCGTCGAGTGCTGGCGGCGCCTGGCGCTGGTGCTGCGCGCCAGCCGGCGCATTGCGCTGCAGGCGTTTCAGGTACAGGGGGCCGCCCGCCTTGGGGCCGGTTCCTGATTTGCCTTCGCCGCCGAACGGTTGCACGCCGACGACGGCGCCGACGATGTTGCGGTTCACGTAAATATTGCCCACATGTGCGCGCTTGGTAATGAAATCGATGGTTTCATCGATGCGCGTATGGATGCCCAGGGTCAAGCCGTAACCGCTGTCGTTGATCGATTGCACCAGTTGCGGCAGTTCGGACCGCTTGTAGCGGATCACGTGCAGCACGGGGCCGAAGACTTCCTGCGTCAATTGCGCCAGCGACTTTATTTCCAGCACGGTCGGGGCGACAAACGTGCCTTTGACGGTCGGCAAATCGAGCGAATAATGATCGATGGCCATGGTTTTCATCTTGTTGATGTGCGCCAGCAAGTTACCTTGCGCTTCCGCATCGATGACGGGACCGATATCGGTGGCCAGGCGGTCAGGATTGCCGACGCGCAATTCCTGCATGGCGCCCTTGAGCATGTGGATGGTCTTGTCGGCGATTTCCGTTTGCAGGAACAGCACGCGCAAGGCCGAGCAGCGCTGGCCGGCGCTGTCGAAAGCGGACGACATCACGTCCTGCACCACTTGTTCCGGCAAGGCGGACGAATCGACGATCAGGGCATTCTGGCCGCCCGTTTCGGCGATCAGGGGAATGTCGATGCCTTCGGCCACGGCGCGCGCGGCCAGATTGCGGTTGATCAATTGCGCCACTTCCGTCGAGCCCGTGAAAATCACGCCTTTCACGCGCGCGTCATTGCACAGGCCTGCGCCAACGACTTCGCCGCTGCCGGGCAAAAATTGCAGCGCGCTGCGCGGCACGCCCGCCGCATGCAGCAATTGCACGGCGCGGTGGGCGATCAGCGGCGTTTGCTCGGCCGGCTTGGCCAGCACCACGTTGCCTGCCGCCAGGGCGGCGGCCAGCTGGCCCGTAAAGATGGCCAGCGGGAAGTTCCACGGGCTGATGCAGGTGACGGGACCGAGCGCCAGGGTGTTCGGTGCGTGTTCCACCTGCGCCGCGTAGTAGCGCAGGAAGTCGACGGCTTCGCGGATTTCCGCGATCGCGTTCGGCAGGGACTTGCCCGCTTCGCGCACGGCCAGGGCCATCAGCTCGATGTGGTGTTCTTCAAACAGGTCGGCCGCGCGCAGCAACGCTTGTGCGCGGATCGACGGCTCCGTGGTTTGCCAATCCATGGCGTAGGCGCTGGCGCTGGCCAGCGCCGTTTCCACGTCGGCCGGGCCGGCTTCCATGACCTTGCCCACGACATCGTCGTGCTGGGCCGGATTGTGCAGCATGTGCGTGGGGCCGTTCAGGCTGACGGCGCCATCGATCAGCGGCGCGGCCTGCCATGTCTGCTGCTGCGCCAGGCCCGTGGCCAGCGTGCGCAAGGTGTCTTCATTCGACAGGTCCAGGCCGGCCGAGTTCTTGCGTTCGTTGCCGAACATGTCCAGCGGCAGCGGAATCGACGGATGCGGCAAGCCGCCCTGCAGGCGCGCCTGCTCGAGCGGATCGCGGATCAGGCTATCGATGGCCACGCTTTCGTCGACGATCTGGTTGACGAACGACGAGTTGGCGCCGTTTTCCAGCAGGCGGCGCACCAGGTAGGCCAGCAGGGTTTCATGCGAGCCGACGGGCGCGTAGATACGGCACGGCTTGTCGAGATTCTCGGGGCCGACGACTTGGTCGTACAGGGTCTCGCCCATACCGTGCAGGCACTGGAATTCGTAATCGGTAATGCCGTCGCGTTTCGCCCAGGTATAAATGGTCGACAGGGTTTGTGCGTTGTGCGTGGCAAATTGTGGATAGATCAGGCTGCTCGCTGCCAGCAGTTTTTGCGCGCACACGAGGTAAGAGACGTCCGTGTAAACCTTGCGCGTGTAGACGGGATAGCCTTCCTGGCCGTCGACTTGCGCGCGTTTGACTTCCGCATCCCAGTACGCGCCCTTGACCAGGCGCACCATGAACTTGCGGCCGCTGCGGTGCGCCAGGTCGATCAGGAAATCGATGGCGAACGGGCAGCGTTTTTGATACGCCTGCACCACGTAGCCGATGCCGTCGAAGCCGGCCAAGTCCGCATCGAAGGCCAGTGCTTCCATCAGGTCGAGCGACAGTTCCAGACGGTCCGTTTCTTCCGCATCGATGTTGAAGCCGATGTTGTACTGTTTGGCCAGCAGCAGCAGTGCTTTGACTTTCGGCAGCAATTCTTCCATGACGCGGGCGCGCTGGGCGCGGCTGTAGCGCGCATGCAGGGCCGACAGTTTCACGGAAATACCGGGACCGTTGCGGATGCCGCGGCCGTTCGAGGCCTTGCCGATGGCGTGGATTGCCGTTTCGTACGAGGCGTAGTAGTTGGCCGCGTCCTGCTGCGTCAGGGCCGCCTCGCCCAGCATGTCGTACGAGTAACGGTAGCCGCGCGTTTCATTCTCGCGGCTGTTTTTCAACGCTTCTTCGATGGTTTGACCTGTAACAAACTGGTTGCCCAGCATGCGCATGGCCAGGTCGACGCCCTTGCGGATCAGCGGTTCGCCGCCTTTGGCGATGAGCTTGGTCATGGCGGAACCGAGGCCCGATTCGCTGCTGGTACTGACCAGTTTGCCCGTAATCAGCAAGCCCCAGGTGGCCGCGTTGACGAACAGCGACGGCGATTCGCCCAGGTGTTTCTTCCAGTCACCCTTGCTGATTTTGTCGGCGATCAAACGGTCGGCCGTCTGACTGTCGGGTATACGCAACAGCGCTTCAGCCAGACACATCAATGCAACACCCTCTTCCGACGATAGCGAGAACTCGTGCATCAGTGCATCGACGCCGGACGCGCGTGTGCGTTTTTGGCGCACGTTCGAGACCAGGCGGTGCGCCAGCGCTTGTCCTTCGGCCGTCGTTTCGGTGCTGCTGGGGCGCACTTGTTGCAACAGCCACTGCACCGCCGAAACCTCGTCGCGCCTATAGGCGGCGGTGATCGCGGCGCGTTGTGGTGTCGCTTCGGGCAGGATTTCTGCCTGGAACGCAGCAAAAGGAATCGGGGTAAAAGCCGAGGGGCCTGCAGGGTGCATAAGTACTCTTTACAAGGAAAAAGGGGACGAAAACTGACGTAATTCTTGCTCTTTTTTGGTGCAAAAAAATACAGAAAGTCGGACGTTAAGATGATTCGATTGTAAAGGGGATTCTTATGGATTAATTCTGGTAATACAGGGGACTAGCAATAGATAGTTTTTGATGCGACAATTTAACCAAATAATATTAATTTGGGGGTGATGGTAATGCTGGACAAGATCAGTAAGAAAATCTTGATGGAATTGCAGAGCGATGGACGCATCAGCAATGTGGAGCTGGCCGCGCGCGTGAACTTGTCGCCGGCGGCCTGTCTGGAGCGCGTGCGCAAGCTGCACGAATCCGGTTACATCATGGGCTATACGGCCCAGTTGAATCCGCAGCTGCTCGACGTGTCGCTGCTGGTGTTCATCGAAGTGGTGCTCGATCGCACGACACCGGAAGTGTTCGACGCCTTCAAGCATAGCGTACAAATCATTCCAGAGGTACTGGAATGTCACATGGTCGCTGGCGGTTTCGATTACTTGGTCAAGGCGCGCGTCAAGGACATGGCCGCCTACCGCGAATTCCTGGGCAAGACCTTGCTGCAGAAAGGTGTGCGGGAAACCCACACTTATGCCGTCATGGAAGAGGTCAAAAACACCACCAAATTGCCAATTAAGTGACCCTGGTGTAGCCGCCCCGTTTTTCTGATTGAGCTATCGGAACAAATGTTGTAGGGTAGAACTACAATTCTGCTATCCGGTAGCCGGCCTGAAAACACGCGCAGACGTTGTATTCAGGGTGCAAGGTGGGCAATCGTGCCCACCCGCATACGGCCACAGCACGTCCCTCCCGGGACGTGACGGGTTCGCGCAGCGGGGGACAAATGAAGCAGTTGCAGCATCAGCTGGTGCGTTTCTTTGTATTCACGATCCTGGCCATGGCCGTCGCCTGTTGCCTGGCCTATCTGTTGCTGCTGTCAGGCGGCGACCATCCCTATATGATCGCCTGCGTGGCTGCCGCCATCGGCGCCGCGCTGCTGGCGCTTGCCGGCCGTCCGCGCGGCGAGCCAGGCTTGCACCAGTTCGCCGATACGGTGGGCAATGCCATCGACGCCATCATGATCGGCGCGGCGGAAACCTCGTATTTTGTCGATTCCGTTAAACAGAAGGTGGAACTCGACGTGCGCACGGCCAGCGATATCGCCGACAGTTCCGTACAAAATGCCGCGATGACGGAAAAGATCGCCGCCAATGCGGAGCGGGCCGCCAAGGTGGCAGCCGGCGTGCGCGTGGAAAGCGTGGCGGCGCGCGCCGAAGTGGATCAGGGCTTGCGCCGCATCAATAAGGCACGCGAGGAAGCGCAAGGCGCCTCCAGCACCATGCTGAGCTTGCAGGAAAAATCCAAACGCATCACTGGTTTCACGGAAGCCATTTCCGATATTTCCGCGCGTACCAATTTGCTGGCGCTGAATGCCGCCATCGAAGCGGCGCGCGCCGGCGAACATGGGCGCGGTTTTGCCGTGGTGGCCGGTGAAGTGCGGCAATTGGCGCAGCGCACCAAGGAAGCTTCCGATGAAATCAGCGTGATGGTGCGCGAAATCAATGAACAGTCGGAAAAAGCCGCGCGCGGCATGAGTTCGCTGGCGGCCGGCGTGACGGAAGCGGCGCGCAATGTGGAAAGCGTGCACGCGTCACTGAGCCATATCGAGGAATCGTCGGGCGAATCGGAAGACGAGATCGGGCAGATCGCCCGCGCCTCGCGCGAACATGTCGACACGACGCAAGTGATCGCCGACGCCATCCTGCAAATCCGCGACAGCATGTTGTCGACGAATGCCGAATTGCCGCGCGCCACGCAGTCGGCCATGGCCCTGGCAGAGCGGGCCGAAGTGATCGCCGGCGCCCTCGGTGAATCGAGCGTGGCCACGCCGCACGACGAGATCCGTGAGGCGGCCCAGCGCGCCGCGCGCGACGTGGGCAAACTGTTCGAGCAAGCGATCGCGTCGGGCCGTATCACGCGCGAAGCCCTGTTCGACCGCCACTACCGCCCCATTCCGAACACCAATCCGCCCAAGCACAACACGAAGTTCGATGCGTTTACAGACAAGGTGCTGCCCGATTTGCAGGAAGGCGTGCTGGCTGCCCTGCCCCATCTGGCGTACGCGGGCGCCGTCGACAACAATGGCTATTTTCCGACGCACAACAAGAAGTTTTCCCAGCCGCTGACGGGCGACTACGCCACCGATATGGTCAATAACCGCACCAAGCGCATCTTCAGCGACCGCACGGGCAAGCGTTGCGGCAGCAATACCAAGGCCTTCCTGTTGCAGACCTATAAACGCGACACGGGCGAAGTCATGCACGATTTGTCCGTGCCCATCCACGTCGAGGGCAAGCACTGGGGCGGTTTCAGAATTGGTTATCGCTCCAGCAACCACGCATAGCAAAACGCCTGATGAGAGATCATCAGGCGTTTTTTCTTGTGCAGGTGACGCTTACTCGATATGCGGCTTCGGCGCCACGCCGCCGCCGGCCGCCGTCGCCGTGCGCAGGGTAGGCGTGTTCATGCTTTCCAGATGATTACGCAGCCATTTGTGGGCGGGACTGCGGGCGTCGCGCTCGTGCCACAGCATGTCCAGGTGGACGGCCGGCAAGGTCAATGGCAAATCCTTGTACAGCAGGGATTCCGTCATGCCCGTCGAGGCGATCAAATGGCGCGGCAAGACCGTGATCAGGTCGGAATTGGCGACGACTCGGCCTGCCGTGAAGAACTGATTGACCGTCAACAGGATGCGCCGTTCGCGGTGGATCTGCGACAGGGCTTCGTCGATCAAGCCATGCGCGCGGCCGGAAAAGCTGACCAGTAAATGGTTGGCCGCGCAGTAGTTATCCAGAGTCAATTCCTTGTCGGCCAGCGGATGGCCGCGGCGCATCACGCATACATACTTGCCGGAATACAGGCGCTCGTGGCGGATCGGCGAACCCGTTTCGCTCGACAATTGCGCCGCCACGCCGGGAAAGAAGCCCACGGCCAGGTCGATGTCGCCGCGCAGCAGCATGGGGCGCGGTTCGCGCGTCGTCAGCGGCATCATGCGCACGTTGACGCCCGGCGCTTCCCGTTCGATCGAGCGCATCAGGGACGGCAGCCAGAACGCGGCAGTCGCATCGGCCATGGCCATGCGGAAGGTGGCGTGGGTCTTCGACACATCGAAGGTTTCCGGCGTGACAGCCGCTTCCAGGCTGGCCAGGGCCGAGCGCACGGATGGCCACAGCGCTTCGGCGCGGGGCGTGGGTTTCACGCCATACGCCGTGCGGATCAGCAATTCGTCACCGAGGCTCTCGCGCAGGCGTTTGATGGCGTTCGATACCGCCGGCTGCGTCATCGCCAGGTGGCCGGCTGCGCGCGTCAGGTTTTGTTCCGTCATGACGGCGTCGAAAACACGCAGCAAGTTCAGATCCAGCGTCAGAAAACTCATGGAAAGCCCAAGATAAAAGTTGAATTGATTACTTAAAATTGATTACTTAGGAGTGTAAACCGCGCCGGGCACGAATATTTTCACTCGTTAAAAAATATTACAGTTTTCCATTCACGATTCATATAATTGGTATCAAGAAATGGAATTAGATTTATATGTTGCACTGCACTATAGTACTGGCAAATTCTATAATGCACTGGAACACTATGTCTACCTTCGCCTCCGCCCTGTACGCAGTATCCGCACCCGTGCTGGAGATTTCCCTGCTGAACGCCCTGCAACTCGTGCTGGTGATCGTCGCCGTGGGCGCCTTCGCCCTGCTGTTCAAGCCTTTGCTGGTGGGCATCGCCCGCGCCATGATGCTGGTGGTGCGTCCCAAGTTGAGCCGCGAAGAGCGCCTGGCGCGCCAGCAGATGCGCGAAGCGCAAGCCTTGAAGCGCACTTTGGGCAAGATGGATGGCGTATCGCCAAGCAACGCCGCCGAATTGCGCGCCCTGTCGACGCGTGCATAAGCTCACTGTTGTAGAAAGATAAGCCGGCGCGAGCCGGCTTTTTTTATGCCCGTGGTTTTGTTCAGGCCGCTTTAAGCCATGTCGCCCAGCAAATGCGCGCGCAGTAACGTGTCGGCCGGATGGGCGCCGATCCAGATTTTCAGCAGCGCATTGTAAAAGGCCAAGTCCGGCACCGTATCGCCCACCTGCTTGCCGTTCAGCTTGCACAACGTTCCCTCTTCCGGCAGCCAGTCCACGGTGAGGATGTCGCCCTTTTTCAGGCCGGGTACCATTTCGAACATGGCGCCGAACTGCATCGTCTGACTCAGCAGGCGCGTGCGGTCGGCCTGGTCGGAACTGCGCTTCAAGCCTTGCATGAAGGCCTGCCCCAGCTCGTCTGAAGTGATGTCGCGCAGCATGACGATTTCCAGGCGGCGCGGTCCGGGCAGTGGCAGGATGTCGGCCAGCTGGGTTTTCTTTTCCGGCAGGTACAGCGCGATCGTGTAGACCTTGAAGATGACTTTATAGCGCACGCCAGCGCCGTTGAGTTTCAGCTCGCGGCTGGCTAGCTGCACCGTGTCGTCCAGCTTGACGCCGCCCACCTCGACGGCTAGCGCTGCTTGTGCCAAGGCGGCGCACAGGCAGGCGCCAGCGAGGGAACGGCCGAAACGGGATGTGCGTATTTGCATCTTCTACCTCCGTGGAAACCATGGGCTGTGGATAAGTCAGCACACAGTGTAGAACAGTTGGCAGAAGCTGGCGCCACGCAGAAGTGGCGCGGGAGAAAAGCTTAGGTTTTGGCGGCAGGCAGCTCAGCCTGCAGGCGTTCGTACTTGGCCATCAATTGCTCCGGGCTTTCGCGCCAGGCGGGATTGAAGGGGATGCAGCTGACGGGGCACACTTGCTGGCATTGCGGCTCGTCAAAGTGGCCCACGCATTCGGTGCACTTGTTGGGATCGATTTCGTAGATTTCCGCGCCCATGTAGATCGCGTCATTCGGGCACTCGGGCTCGCAAATGTCGCAATTGATGCATTCGTCGGTGATCAGTAATGCCATGATTTCACTCTTACTTATTGCGATGAGGCAGCGTTGGCGGCAATCTTGTTTTGCAGCCAGCGGTTCACCGAGGGGAAGACAAACTTGGAGACGTCGCCGCCCAGCGCCGCGATTTCGCGCACGATGGTGCCCGAAATGAACTGGTACTGGTCGGACGGCGTCAGGAACATGGTTTCGACATCGGGCAGCAGGTAGCGGTTCATGCCCGCCATCTGGAATTCGTATTCGAAGTCGGAGACGGCGCGCAAGCCGCGCACGATGACCCGCGCTTCATGCTTGCGCACGAAATCCTTGAGCAGGCCGGAAAAGCTTTCCACTTGCACGTTCGGATAGTGGCCAAGCACTTCGTTGGCGATTTCCAGGCGTTCGTCGAGCGAGAAAAACGGTTGCTTGTTCTTGCTGTCGGCCACACCGACGATCAGCTTGTCAAACAGACCCGATGCGCGGCGTACCAAATCTTCATGACCACGCGTGAGCGGATCGAATGTTCCTGGATAAACGGCTACAACCATTGCGGCTCCCTGACGATGCACCAATATAGACGCGCATTATGCCTGAAATTGGTGCTGCGCCTTGGGCCAGGGAGCCTTTTTGCCTCATTTATAGGCAGATTCAGGCAGTTGCCGGCACTTTGTTGTAAGTTAGCAAATGATAATAAACGGTGCCCGCCTTGTCGGCGCGGATGACTTCCCACGGCGCCATCCACTCCGGCTTTTCCAGCGCGCTCGCTTCATCGAAGACCAGCGGCAAGCCCGATTCCGCGTACACGATGCCGCCTTCCTTGAGCAGGTTGGCGCACAGCGGCAGCACTTTTGCGAGGAAATCCTGCTGGTAGGGCGGGTCGAGGAAGATCAGGTCGAAACGCTGGCCGCGCGCCGCCAGGCCTTGCGCCGTCAGCAGGGCGTCGCCGCGCAGCAGTTGCACATTGTCGGCGCGCAATTTCGTCTTGTTTTCTTCCAGCTGGCGGATCACGGGCGTGTGCGTGTCGACCATGGTGACGGAGGCGGCGCCGCGGCTGGCCGCCTCAAAACCCAGTGCGCCGCTGCCGGCGAACAGGTCCAGCACTTGGGCGTTGGCCCAGTCGCCGTCGCGCAGGTGATTGATCCAGTTGAACACGGTTTCGCGCACGCGGTCCGGCGTCGGGCGCAAGCCAAGTGCCTGCAAAACAGGCAGTACGGAGCGCTTCCACTGGCCGCCGATGATGCGCACCTGGTTCGGTGGCGGCGCATGGTGGACGGGGACTTTGGCGGGTTTTTTAATCTTCTTTTGCATGGGGATTTCTTCAATTCGATGGCGGCCACTATAGCATATGGCCCCCTCCCCCCTGCTGGCGCTGCCTCTCTATTTGGCTTGCGTGGCCAGGGAATTGAAATCGTCGATCCAGCCCTGCATGCGCTTGACGGCGTGGGTTTTTTGCGCCGGCGTGGCGATCTTGATCACCGTCAAGACCATCTGCGCCGTGCTGTTTTCGTAGGCATCGAAGAAGGCCTTGCGCTCCGAATGTTCCAGGCGCTCGAAACTGTCCTTGATCAGGGTCGTGATCAAGCCCGCGGTCGCTTCCTTGCTGAGTTTTTCCTGATGGACTTTCTTGACCAGGTTCAACACATTTTGCTGGCGCCGCATGCGTTCATCGAGCCAGATCTCATTGTTCAGGGGACGCGCGTCGGACGCCTTGCGGATGATGGCTTCCTGCTCGCTGCTGAAGCTGCCAAACCACAGTTCGAATTGCTCCATGGCTTTCTTGTAGCGCAGCGTCTGGCGCTTCTCCTGGTCGCCGCTCAGGTATTTCTTGCGGTAATCATCATTGTTCGACTTGAACTTCTTTTCCATCTGCGCGATCTGCTCGGGCTTGAGCGAGCGCGCCAGGTCGGCCAGTTCGGGTGCCGCCTTCAGCAGCAGCGCCTGGGTGCGTTGTTTGATCTCGCTGTAGTCGGCCATCAGGTCCGCCTGCGTGGTATTGCCTTGCAGCTGCTTCTGGCCCGTGCGCAGGATTTCCACGTAATCCTTCAATTGCGTCTTGCGGTGCCAGTCGAACAGCTTGTCGATATCCTCGCGCACCCAGCCTTTCTGGTCGCGGTCCAGGTCGACATACGCGTTGAGCCACCAGTACAGCACGGTATCGCCATTGTTGTAGGCCAGGCGCAAGCCGCTGCAGCCGGCCATGACGACGAGCATGATGGCCAGCACGGCATAAGTAAAACGGCTAAAGGGCGTGGAAGATGGGGCCTGCGTGTTAAACTTTTTCATATTCTTAACTTATAAAAGACGGTCTATGAACGTTGTCATTCTCGCTGCCGGTATGGGCAAACGCATGCAGTCGGCACTGCCCAAGGTATTACACCCGTTGGCGGGCAAGCCGCTGTTGTCGCACGTCATCGACACGGCGCGCGGGCTGGCGCCGTCCCGATTATGCGTGATTTACGGGCATGGGGGCGCAGCGGTGCTGAAGTTGCTCGACGGCTACAAGGTGAACCATGCCGTGCAGATCGACGCCGCCGAGCAGGCGCAGCAGCTAGGCACCGGCCATGCCGTACAACAAGCGCTGCCTTTGCTGGACGACAGCGTGCCGACCCTGATCCTGTACGGCGACGTACCGCTGACCAGCGCCGCTTCCCTGCAGCAACTGGTGGATGCGGCTGGGAACGATAAGCTGGCCATCCTGACCGTGGAACAGGACGATCCCTTTGGCCTGGGTCGCATCGTGCGCGAGCACGGCGCCATCGTGCGCATCGTTGAGGAAAAGGATGCCACGCCAGCAGAGCGCGCCATCCAGGAAATCAACAGCGGCATCATGGTCGCGCCCACCGTGGCCCTGAAGCAATGGCTGTCGACCTTGTCGAATGACAATGCGCAAGGGGAATACTATTTGACCGATATCGTTGCCCAGGCCGTCGCCGACGGCGTGGCCGTCACCTCGGCCCATCCTGCTGCCGTGTGGGAAGTGGCGGGCGTCAACAGCAAGGTGCAGCTGGCCCAGCTGGAACGCATCCACCAGAACAATATCGCGCAAGCGCTGCTTGAGCGGGGCGTGACCTTGCTGGACCCGGCCCGCATCGACGTGCGCGGCGAACTCATTTGCGGCCGCGATGTCACCATCGACGTCGGCTGCGTGTTCGAAGGCAGAGTCGAACTGGGCGACGGCGTGCGCGTGGGCGCCAACAACGTCTTCATCAACGCCACGGTGGCGGCCGGCGCACACATCAAGCCCTTCTGCCATATCGAGGACGCCGTCGTCGGTGCCGCTTCCATCATTGGCCCGTATGCGCGCTTGCGCCCGGGCACGGTCCTGGCGGAAGACGTGCATATCGGTAACTTCGTCGAAGTGAAAAATAGCCAGATCGCCGCGCACAGCAAGGCCAACCACCTGGCCTACATCGGCGACGCCACCATCGGCTCGAAGGTCAACATCGGCGCCGGCACGATTACCTGCAACTACGATGGCGTGAACAAGTTCCGCACGGTAATTGAAGACGACGCTTTCATTGGCAGCGACAGCCAGCTGATCGCGCCCGTCACCGTCGGCAAGGGCGCCACTCTGGGCGCCGGCACGACCTTGTCGAAAGATGCGCCGGCCGGCAAGCTGACCGTCTCGCGCGCACGCCAAGTCACCATCGACGGCTGGACGCGTCCCGTGAAAATCAAGAAGTAAGCGCACCGCCCTCGGTTCGCATGACGCCGTCAGCCTGTCCGGGCTGGCGGCGTTTTTTTACGCCTGTGGATAATCCTGTGGAGAGTTGACTGACAACTCGGGATAAGTCGCGCCACTTTTCCCATCCCGTATTTTTTCCGTACTGTTATGTGTGGATAAACATGTGAACAAGCATGCGGACAAGTGATGGATAAGCCCGGTATAAGCTGCGTATAAACGGTGAAAAACCATTGGAAAAGACGGGATAAGTTATCGGCTCCGGCTTGCCGCTCCAGTCTGCAAGCCAGACTACGCAGATGACAAAATGGCTCAGGATTTCTGCTCATCTTGATTGTGGATAAGCCTGTGTCTAATCTAAGGACAAGTGCTCAATAACTCATAAATCATTGTATTTGAAGGATATTCAAGGACTGTTTGTTAGTGCCGGCTGTGGGTAAAGCTGTGCAAAAGCCTGTGCTTAAGGCGTGGACAAGCCATGGATAAGACGGGATAAGTTTTATGCGAGAGCCGACGTACATTTATTGAAAGGCCTCATGCGAGGCTGAATGTGGCAGCCGTGGATATCCTTGATTTTTCATGCTGTGGATAAACTTGTGTATAAGCAGGATGAAAGTCGGGGATAAGCAGGGATAACTTCTCTACAGTCTGCTTCACACAGCGATGCGCGTCTCGAATTTGCTGCGAAACGTGGAAAAATAGCTTTTCACGTTGCGCACATTCGCGTGCGCGGCAAACAAGCGGTGCGCCAGCGCGTGGTAAGCGGGCATGTCGGCCACCTGCACCATCAGCACGAAGTCGGGTCCGGGCGAGACGCGGTAGCATTGCAGCACGGCGGGCTCGTCCGCCACCAGTTGCTCGAATTCCGCCATGCGCTCGGCCGCCTGCACGTCGAGCGTGATTTCCACGACGGCCGTCAGGCGCGCGCCCACCAGTTGTGGCGCGACGATGGCCACTTGGCGTTCGATGACGCCGCTTTCGCGTAAATGCTTGACCCGCCGCAAACACGTGGGCGCCGAGACGTGCACCGCTTGCGCCAGCTCGCTGTTGGTTTGCGATGCATCAATTTGCAAGGCGTTCAGGATGCGACGATCGATTTCGTCGAGGGTAATGTTGTCTTCGCTCATGGTTTTGAAGAATTGGAGAATATATAGAGTTTAAATGAAATAATATTTCATGCTAAAATGGATATGAAATATTCAGTCAAATATACACGGATTTAGAAAGCATATTTCACGCACTCTGCATTAGCATGCGTGCATTGATGAATTTTTAGACAGAGGTTTCCATGTGCGGCATCGTCGGCGCAGTAGCGCAACGTAATATCACTCCCATCCTGGTCGAAGGCTTGAAGCGCTTGGAATACCGCGGCTACGATTCCTGCGGTATCGCCCTGCATGCGGATGGCCGCTTGCAGCGCTCGCGCTCCACCTCGCGCGTGGCCGAGCTGGAAAAGCAGATCGCCGAAGAAGGCTTGAGCGGTTTTACGGGTATCGCCCACACGCGCTGGGCCACGCACGGCGCCCCTGTCTCCTTCAATGCCCACCCGCACTTTTCCCCAACGGAAGAGAACGCCCGCGTGGCGCTGGTGCATAACGGCATCATCGAAAACCACGACGAACTGCGCGCCGAACTGACGGCCCTCGGTTACGTCTTCCAGAGCCAGACGGACACGGAAGTGATCGCCCACCTGGTCGAGCACATGTATAACGGCGACCTGTTCGAGACCGTGCAGCAAGCCGTGAAACGCCTCGACGGTGCGTATGCGATCGCCGTGTTCTGTCGCGACGAACCGCACCGCGTGGTTGCCGCGCGCCAGGGCTCGCCCCTGATCGTCGGCCTGGGCAATGGTGAAAACTTTGTCGCGTCGGACGCCATGGCCCTGGCCGGCACGACCGACCAGATCATCTACCTGGAAGAGGGCGACGTGGTCGACCTGCAACTGTCGCGCTGCTGGATCGTCGACGTCGACGGCAAGCCTGTCGAGCGCGAAGTGAAAACCGTGCACGCGCACACAGGCGCGGCCGAGCTGGGCCCGTACCGCCACTATATGCAGAAGGAAATCTTCGAGCAGCCGCGCGCCATCGGCGACACCTTGGAAGGCGTGACGGGCATCATGCCGGAACTGTTCGGCGACGACGCCTATAAAATCTTCAAGCAGATCGACCGCGTGCTGATCCTCGCCTGCGGCACCAGCTCGTATGCGGGCATGACGGCGAAATACTGGATCGAGTCGATCGCCAAGGTACCCGTCAGCGTGGAAGTGGCCAGCGAATACCGCTACCGCGACAGCGTGCCGAATGCGAATACCCTGGTCGTCACCATTTCGCAAAGCGGCGAAACGGCCGACACCCTGGCCGCCCTGAAACACGCGCGCAGCTTGGGCATGCTGCACACCTTGACCATCTGCAACGTGGCCACCAGCGCCATGGTGCGCGAATGCGCCCTGGCCTACATCACGCGCGCCGGCGTGGAAGTGGGCGTGGCATCGACCAAGGCCTTCACCACGCAGCTGGCAGGCCTGTTCCTGCTGACGCTGTGCCTGGCGCAAGTCAATGGTCACCTCTCCGAAGAACAGGAAGCGGCGCACCTGAAAGCCATGCGCCACTTGCCCGTCGCCATCGCTTCCGTGCTGGCGCTGGAGCCGCAAATCATCGCCTGGTCCGAAGAATTCGCCCGCAAGGAAAACGCCCTCTTCCTGGGTCGCGGCATGCACTATCCGATCGCCCTGGAAGGCGCATTAAAGCTGAAGGAAATTTCGTACATCCACGCCGAAGCCTATCCGGCCGGCGAGCTGAAGCACGGCCCGCTGGCCCTGGTGACGAATGAAATGCCCGTCGTCACCATCGCGCCAAACGACGCCCTGATCGAAAAGCTGAAATCGAACATGCAGGAAGTGCGCGCCCGCGGCGGCCAGCTGTACGTTTTTGCCGACGTGGATTCCCGCATCAGCTCCGGCGAAGGCTTGCACGTCATCCGCCTGCCCGAGCACTATGGCGACCTGTCGCCGATCCTGCACGTGGTCGCGCTGCAATTGCTGGCCTATCACACGGCGTTGGCGCGCGGCACGGATGTGGACAAGCCACGCAATCTGGCCAAGTCGGTGACGGTGGAGTAAGCCGGGCGGATTGTGCCTTTCTTATTCTTTGCAATTAATGTCGTAAATTGCGTATTAAAGTCGTAAATTACCCATTAAAGTCGTAAATTGTTTAAGGCAGCCGTGGCATGGGTGATATTGAAGACCTTGGCGGCCTCGCGGTCGGATATGCCCAGAGTCCTTGATTTCCTGCCGGATATTTAGGGCGTTGCGGGCTTAGGATGAATGCGCGAGCTCATTGACTGAAGTCTATGCGATGTGCTGCAACCGGTGGGACGATCCCGGCAGAAAACCGCCGATCAACTCATCAAGCATGGCTCTGGCATGGAACAGGGCCATGCTTGACGAGGCATATGATCACAAGAAACTAAACAAGTAGTCGCACCTTTCTTCCTCGGTGAGGTGGTCCCCGATATTTTTAAATTATTAATTTTTATCTATTTCTATTAAAATAAGATTGATATGGATTCCGACTTGGCGAATTAGATCCTCAATTTTTTCCGTTGAAACTTGGCTAATTCTTACACTTTCTGCCAAAGACTTTCCTTCTGAAAAAAATGAACGCATCGCAATAAATGTTGAAGAATTACCGTTATCCGGTAAGTCAGGAAAACCGAGTGATTTTATAAAGTTTAGCATTAAAGATTTTTCTGGAAGGCGATCGCTAAAGATTAGGTCGTATCTTCCTCTCGATTGAATATAGCGATTGCGAAGATCTAAATAAATATCATTTCTTATTTTTTCACTATGTCTCAAGGGAGCAAGAGTTCCTGATTTAAGAGTTTGCAATGCTTCTTCTGCCGAGAAAAAAATGGCGGCTACAACTAGTAAGTAGGCAGCAGAAGATGAAGAGGATTTGCTGAAGTTAGAAATTCCATCAATTTTGTGGAATACTGTATTTTGTTTTTTCTTCGTTAATCCAGGAATTATGGATTCTAGCCAAGTGTGCGGGTAAGCCTGCAAAATATAATCACTTACCAAAGCTGAACCTGAATTACCACAATGAGTACGAAGTCCTAACTCTGATATTCGACGACGCAATGCAAGCTTGGCGAAATTTGGTGCAATTGGGGCGGGATTAAACATCAGGGCTCGCCCGATAGCAAGAAACCGGATTGTAGTATCGTTATTGTTGGCCGATGTTGCTAGTTCCACTGATATTACTTTAGATAATTTTATAAATTTGTATGGTGAAAAAAGAAAGCTAGAGTCTTTATCGATGTGGTGAAGAGGATCAGCATGAATGGTGCAGACCATAACTCCTGGTAATTGTTGGTCACGTCGCCAGTACGCCATTCCGTCATTTAAATGATCATGATCAATACATGACTTACAAAAATATGCTCCTTTGCGCGCAAGCCGCATTCCAGAAATGAACAGCATGTCTTTGTTTTCAGGACATCCATGTTCAATGCTAGGTTTATAAGATGTAATGGTTCGGCGATATGGTAATGTCGAGTGTGCTCGTACAAATTCACGTAATTCTATTCCACTGGCTAAAGCAAGTAGTTCGATTGCGGGTAATTGGCGGCGCGTTTTCTCTGGAAAACCTGCCCACCGTGCAATCAGATTTAGTAGTTCAGTCTCGCTTTGAGCGCCATTTATCCGCATTAAACGACCTAAATAAGATCGGTCTAGTTCATCGTCGAAGGGTATAAGTCGAATCAGCAATGTCAGTTTCTTTCTTTGGATTGAGTAGGATCAGGATCTATTCCGAGTAGCTTTGCCTGATCGAATGCCTGAACATTCGAGCGTCTTGCCTTACCCCCTAAAGCCCTATCTATCGCAACAGCAGTGCGTGGTAATCGGTGAAGTGCCGATAGTTTTGCTCGTAGCTCGGGAATTTCCTGATACAAATGCCACAGTTTCAGCGACCTGTTTCCGAGACGAGTAGTCAATTTAAGAACAGCGCTTGCGATTGCAGAACTGAGGGTGGCATCCCGTTCGTGCCATGGTGCACGCAGAATTCCAGACGAATCAGGATTAGATCGTGGGTTTGAGTTTTCGGAGAGCCAATGCCTGTCGTTTCGATAAAGCCAAGCGTATACAGCAGGTTCAAGTTTGCGAATAAATTTCACGCCCAGACCGCTATTCTCCGAAATTAGATGTGCCCAACGCCTTCGAGCCGAACTCAAAGCCGACTCAAGGCGGATTTTTTTCCAAACGGTGTGAAGCCCAATCTCCGTCCGTAAGACGTGTGTAACCGTACCTACTGAGATTTGATAGCGAACTGCGGCTTCGGCTTTATCTATCCCCAGGCGCAGTTCTTCAATCAAAGATGCTCGTCGTGCCGGTACGAGTTTTTTTGGGCGTCGATTGCACGCAATGCCGAGTTGAGTGGCCCAGGCCATGCCGGTGGCTACCTCTATTCCGACCTTTTTCGCAGCGCCGCTTAGAGACAATTGATCTTGTTGAATTGCTGCGAAAAATTCTGCCCTTCGGCTATCTTCTTTTTCTTCCGATACCAACGCCATGTATGGCAGCGTTGTATCTGAGATGCTCGATAACATACCCGCACTGTATGCTTTAAGAAATTTTTCGTAATCGCCAAACAGCCAGTCAATAATGATGAGGTGGCGCAAAGGATGGGTACCGGTGCGAGGATAACGAAGATACCTTGAGAGTTGAGAGTAAGCCTGATCAGGATTGGCCGGTAGAGCGGCGAATTCAGGCATGTATCGAAATGGCCTGACATGGGCTTCAAATTCTGCAGCAATTTTTAATAGTGGTAAGCGCTCATTTGAGCGTAGTGAGTCACGCCGGCGTAGCTCTGCCTGATAGAGGATATGAAGGCAAGACAGATCTACTTGTACAATCTCTTTAGATTCTATTAGGTATTTAGTAAGGAGAGCTAAGCGAGTAAGATTTTTCATCAAATCGCTTTTTGTCTCTGGCGGTAGCTGAGGTGCTGGCAAAAAGTTATCAGCATCTGGAAGATGCCAGAGGAAACGCTCAACTCCATTCGATTTGACCGTGGACTCGAAAAGAAAGTGATCGTGTTTTACACAGACCCAGACGCCAGGAAACTGGTGCTCAATGTGCCAGTAGGACCACCCTGTCGCGGCGAGATCTTCAGCCATGCATCGCCGGCATGCTTTTAAAGGATGATGCGCACGAAATCTGCTGGTCAGAATTCCCAGCCTGTACTTTAAACCCATGACGGTGGTGCCGCGCATAGCTGATACAGCCGCCAGCATATCGCCTTCACTTATGAATTTCGAGTAGTAGCACAGAAGCGTACGTTGGGTGCAAATTTCAGATGCTGTGCCAAGAAGTCCTTCCGTGCGATGGCAGAATTCTTCGATCCCGGCCGGCAGATCATGCTGATAGCCTCTACGGGAGTGGCCGAATAATGCCACGCAGGTTGCATCATTGGATCTGCTGCCACTGAAATAATGGTACCGGCTTGATAGGCTAAATAAAGTCTCACTCCCTATCCATGTCAACAGTGGGCTTTCGGAAAATAGGTGTAATGTGCTGCCCATTTTTACTCCAGAAAAATTTCGACGAATTGAGGCTCTTGCGTAAATGATGATCTGGGATGAGTATTTTGTTCCCTGGTGCAGAGTGCTTGCATTAGGTGCGTTTCACATCGTTCCAAAACGTCGACCAGAATCCATCCTCCCTAGGCATCAAGTCTTCGAAGTGCCGCATAAGCTTCGGGTCCTGAGACCGCAACGATGCGATGGCAGGAATTAATGGAGATAAATATGTGTGCGCCGCTTTTCTGAAATCCTCTGGCCTGAGTTCATCATTCTTCTTCCGCTCGAAAGCGACGCGGTGTGCAGCAATCCATAGCGCAATGACTACCCTTGGAATTCCCGCTGTGAGTTCAATGATCAGGTTCCCAAAGTTCTCGGAATGGGGAATCGGTTTCTTCACATACTGGTATCGGCACAAAGTAGGAAAGAAGATCTTATGGAATTCTCGATCATCATTTCCGGAAAATTGAGTGAAGGCGTGATACCCCTGTGCTACAAATCGCTGAGTGGTGGCGATACGCTTAGTCATGGCGCCGACACCATCGGGAGTGCCAGAAAGCAGCAAAGCGATTTGCGAGGTGTTTGTAAAGTTCAGGATCGACTTCAGCAGTGAATCTTCCACTATACTGAGTTCCAATCCCTGCTCAGATTTTTTTGCAGCACGACGCCGCTCAAGCGTAGGGATTTTAAAAAAATTCTGAATTTCATCGAGATGAAGGATACCCAAGAAATGAGACGAGGCGACCTGCTTCCATTCATCCAGCATCTTCATTCCGTCATTTCGCTTTCTTTGTAGCGTTGCGCTAAAGCGGGAGCTGTTCATCGCCTGATCGAAACTCATCATTAGGTTTGCTGCGAGGTCACCTGATTTCCCGCTTGCTGGGACGTCGGTCGATAAGTACACTAGCTGATGTAGCCCTGCCGCCATATGGCGGAAGCGCTCGTGATAGATAACTTGATCTGAATAGGTAGCCAAACTGCGAAGTACCGCTTGCGTTTTTCCCGTGCCAGAAAATCCCGTTACCATAGCCGCGCCCGCCGGCGCGGGGAGCAACTTACTTGAACTGGCCTCTCCGCCTATTGCCCTCCAGGTTTCTGCTGATTCTGGATTCCGATATCGGTAACTTTGCCGTATCATGAGATCGATTGTCTGATGCAGGCGCGCACCCTCTTGTGATGGAAGATGCAGATCACGAAGCGCCATAAGATGATGCAGACGAATGTGTACTGGGATGTCAGCGACGTTGTCGGGTGGGAGTTTCGGGAAATACGTTAAGGCCCTTAATGTTTCCGGAAAAGATAGAATAGGACCGAGCCTCTCAACTAACACATTGCCTGCGTAAGGGTCCTTCGGATGCAAGACATTCATGAGTTTGCTCCTAGGGTGGCTTTGGCAATAACGCCTCGCATCATTTCGACGTAGGCTTCATCGCATTCGTCATTCGAGGCGTCTGCAGCTGGCCGTTCAGCGCTAGCGTCGTTGCCTTGCTGCTCCATTTTGCGCGTCTCAGAAATAGTGGGCTTTTCACCATCGTAGTTTTCAAGTGCACTTTGCGTTTCCGTCTTCGCACCAGCGACCAGTTTTTTGACGCGTTGAGCCGCCTCCACCTTTAATACAGTGGTCGCGTGTTCGATGTCAGCCTTGCTGGCGTTGCGATACATGAAGGCGTCCAGAACTTCCTCTAGAGTCTGCTCTTTTGATGCCCTTGCCTGCTCAGATAAACGTAGGTCTAACAATCCAGTGCTGCCAATATGAGGTGTCCAGATCCGCGATACTGAGCCAGGAAAATGACGGGCTTCGATATTCCAACTACCGTAGTTTCTTGCATATGCCGTCCATTGCTCATCATTGATTACTTCAGACTCATATGTGAGGCCAACATCACAGACAGCCCATGAGCTCACACCAATTGACGACCCCACTGCAAATCTGCGAAAACCTCCTTATTGATGGAAAACGCTACAACATCGAGCATCACATTCTGCCAAGTGAAAATGCGGTGGCAGATCGATTGCTTTTGCGTGGCCTTGAACTGAAAGAGGCTTATGAGGAATTACACGAGAAGCTGCATAAGCAGCCCCCGGCCCTTAAGGTTTTCTTGGAGGTTCTTCTGAGTACGGCCGCGTTCTGGAGTCCCGATAAAATCTTAAAGGCACGCTCTGCACGCGATGAACTCGCCGACGTCAATCAACAGATTGCAGGCAAAGCGGCGGAGCTGGTCGATCTCTTGGAACGTCGTTCGGATTTGCACAACACATCGGGCTTTAGCAGCAATACGCACTATCACGTCTGCGACGTTATCGAGGCTGCATCTGAAGACAATTACCTGTTCAAGTCCTATATCAAAGAACGCCTAGATGTCCTTTCCGGGCAGTTCGACCTCAAGTATTGGCCGTCGTTGAGCCAATTTCTCCAAGTAGTAGCTTCTGATGCTCAACATGCTGACATGGAGACCACTGATCCCTTGACCGCCGCCGCCACGGCAGCCGCGCGCCCATCACGAGCCGATTTCTTCAAGGCGTTGCTTGCCGCCATCCAAGAAAACAGTGCGGACAACCATGGCCTGCTCCCCAAGGGCTTTAAATTGACAGATAACACGCTCGCCTCGTTAGCCAACTGCGCCTTGGATTTCGGCCCGGACGATCTTGCCGACAGCGCATACGTGAAGCGGTTCCGCCAGCGTGAACGCAGCGGGGGAAAGCGATATGCGTAGATCCAATCGACATCCTGCGAAAGTCGCTCCGAAAGAAACCTACGAGTCCGATTGGTTCAGCGTTTCGAGCAGGAAGAATACCGTAAATGCCGCATTGTCATACTTCTTTTGGACTCACCACGTGACCGCTACCGACGCGTGGCGAATGATCAATTCGTCGAGCCGGCCCGTTTCTTCCGTCCAATCAAATCTAGGAAGTCTGCCATCGACGCCATGAATGCAATTTTAATGATTCTTGTCAATAAATTACGGTAGAATTGTTTTAGTTATTGATAATTAAAAAATTTCCGACGTCATCGTCGCCTTAGAATTTTACAGAGAAATTGATGAGCGCCCAGATTAAAGAAGCCCCGCAGAGAACGAGCAACATACCGCGGGGGTCCGTCGTGGGGCTTCTTGAAAGCCGCGCGTCCAAGGAGTTTGTGATTGGAGTAATGGGCGCGGTAGGCTCCGGCTTGCCGAGCATTGTCACTGAATTCGAAGAGCAGTTGGTCAAGCTAGGATACCAAGTTGTCCGCGTGAAGATGAGTTCCTTTATAGCCGCCCAGATCGAAAATAAAACGGTGACAGTGCCTGTATCGGATATGGATGATCGGTATCTCAAATATCAGAGTGGCGGCAACGAACTTCGTAGACTTCACGGCCATGACATCATGGCCAAGTACGCCATCAATCAGATAGGCCGAAACCGCTTAGCGATTGATCCAGAGTTAAAGGATCTGACCAAAGAGCCGCCAAGGATTGCTTACCTCATCGACCAGATTAAGCATCCTGATGAGGTTGTCTTGCTCCGAACGGTTTACCGGAATAATTTCTATCTCGTCGGCGTCATGAGTTTGGAGGCCAATCGAAGAGCGCGGCTCAAGGACGATGGCATGAAGCCGGATTTGATCGACCAGGTCGTCAACCGTGACCGTAAGGAAGGCCACAAGTTTGGTCAGCAATTGGAGAAGGCATTCAAACTCGCCGATTACTTTATCCATCATCCGTTTGGAGTGGAGAAACTGGTTACCGACCAGGTCGAGCGCTTTATCCATTTGACGCACGGTGATAACGCGATCACGCCCACTAAGCATGAACATGCCATGTACGTAGCATACTCAACAGCCATGAAGTCAAGTTGCCTGTCACGTCAGGTTGGCGCCTCGATTACGGACGTTTCGGGCCGACTGATCGCGGTGGGCACCAATGACGTCCCACAGTATAAAGGTGGCCTCTATAGCTCTGAAAATCCCACGGATGATCGCTGCTTTAAGACGCACAAGATTTGCGAAAACAACGCTGAAAAAAACCGTCGATTTGCGAAAATTAAACTGGGGATTGAAACCAAGTTTGCTGAGGTCTTTAAGGACGCGGACATGGCGAAGATTGCGGAAGCGAATGTCGCAGCGATTGCAGACTTCGTCTACGAGCAGTCGGGTATTCCTGATCTAATAGAATTTTCGCGAGCAGTGCACGCCGAGATGGACGCGCTTATTTCTTTGACTCGCGGGGGCGGCGGGTCGACTGTGGGAGGAAGCCTTTACGCAACAACCTTCCCTTGTCATAACTGCGCTCGCCACATCATCGCGGCGGGAATAGACAAGGTCTACTATATTGAACCCTACGAGAAAAGTCTTGCGCCGGAAGCGCACAAGGATGCGATCGAGGTTCTAGATCACGACAATGATTCTGTCGCCGCCAATCCGCCCGTGCAACACACCAGACTAAGATTTGTTCATTTTTCCGGCGTCGGCCCCCGCATGTACACAGATTTTTTTCAACGGGACACGCGGAAAAATGATAACGGCGATTTCGTGCCCAACAGGACGATCAGTGGCGAGTTCCCGATTAAAATTATTCATGAATACATCGACCCACATCGTGTTTTTGAAGTGAAAGTAGCGACGCTGTTTGATGAGGTCTTCCCGATCACTGCGCCGGCGCCTGTCGTCGCCTCACTCGCAGCGGCACCGGTCGCCCCACCTGGTCTTGGCACCAAAGGTTCGGGTGCAGCAAACGAGGGTTGATGTCGTCCTCTCCGACGATGTTGTCGAGGATATGTTGCGTAGACTATAATTTTTTTGTAACGAACGAGCACGAAATTAGCATTCTGCTAGACTGAATTCCAGTGACAAGGTCATGTATAATCTATGACTTTTAGAAATTTGCGCAGGTAAGTGTGCTTACACAGGGGGAGCTTACATGTTCAACAATGTTCACGACGACAAGCAATTATCGCTGAACTTCGAGTTCAGCCAAGTGGAAGAATGCCCGGCAAAGACGGCGACGGTTTCCATGGCAATGTCAGTTCGCTCGCGTTTGGAACTGGTTGTAAACAATCGCACTAACGTATCCCGTCTCTCTCCTGATTCGGTAGAGATCACTCGGATTCTGGCTGGTCAAGCTAAGACGTTAGGCTGGTAACCAACAGCATCCCGCGTAACTTCCCTGGCCACACTTGTGGCCTGGTTTAACGTATCCGAGTAGCCGTAGCCATCGCTCTTCCGTCCCGATTGGTAGCCATCTGGCAGTCGCGCATTCTGCTGCATCCCAAAAAAGTACTCTGTCTTATAGTCCCCAGTCTAGTCTTTAGAATTCGGGCGAATCACGTCGGCGAAAGTCCACATTCCCACCACCTGACCTGTTGGATCCGTCCCAGCAGTTAGTGGTGCGCATACTCGCTGAAACACCCGGAAGCCCGGAAAAGCTTGGTGTGAAAAATGAAATTAGATCGTGACCAATTCGGAGATTTTTTTCGCGACCGCCGCCATTGACTCTTCTGCAGTGTCCAGACCGGTTCGAGAGGCGAGCATTGGGCTGACATTGCGGAGATCTGCATACGTGGTGTTGTGAACGATGGGAATGATCTGGTTCCGTGGCCGACACAGGCTCGCTACTGCGGCGACGACTAGATGGAGATCTATAACTCCGCAGCAGAGCGCAATCTGCGTGTGGTTGCCATCAGTCGCCGCAACTATCAACTATCTGTTCGCTATCGTCGACGAGATCTCAATCGCCTACTTCTCGTACAGCTTGAGCCGCACGAATTCGTCCACGGCGGCCAAGCGATCAAGTTCCTCCGACATTGCGCCACCGCGTAGCGTATATAGTTCGTATTCATATCCACCTTCGTCGTACTCCTCAGCGGGAAGCAGCGGTGGAGGCCGAAGCAGCGTTAGCGGGTCTAGTAGTCCTAGGCCGCGCTGGTCCCGCGCGGGTTCGTCCGTGGTGTACACGGCCGCCGAGGTGCAGACACTGACACCAGTCCGCGAATACGTCGAGAAACGAGCAGTGGAGCAACCCGACCTGCGTGACGTCTTCCTTTGCCACGCGTGGGACGACCGCAATGAGGCCGCCAAAGAGCTTCACAATTTGCTTGTGGCGGCTGGTGTCAAAGTATGGTTCAGCGAGAAGGACCTTGGCCTCGGCGTGCCGATGATGCGCGCCATCGACAAAGGGTTAGCCAACTCGCGCATCGGGCTTGTGCTGGTGCCCCCCGCGCTGCTGGCTCGCCTCCCGAAAGAGAGCGTCGCCGACAAGGAACTTTCAGTGCTCCTGGCGGGCAACACGAACCAATGGCCGGTGTTAGGTCTTTCCGGCAACGCACTCTCCGCGTTTGCAGCAAAGCCGTTCATGCCGGCACGCATATTGATGATGCCAGCGGCCACCCAGATTCGCCTACCTGCAGGTAGACCGGTCATGTCAGCAGGCACGCCAGCGTTGCTGTATCGACGCCGCCATCGAGTCGCAGTTGCGCCTACCTTCCAAACAGCGAATTTTGATCAACTACCACTTTTATGGGTGTTCGATCCGTGCGAATTTGGACGGAAAGAACTCGATGAATCTCAATGCTTTCGCCGACCAATCGAAGGGCTGGCTTTGGATGAAATCCTTCTTGCTGAAACGGATACGGCGGCTTCGTTTCCTTAAAAAAAATCTTTGGGTAAAAGTATGCGCCATCGTCGTCATCTGCGTACTCCCAAAGTTCCGCTTCCGCTGTGGGGCTTTCTGAGTCTGCGCTCATCGCTAAAGCCGCCTTGTGAAAAAGGACTATGTTTTCGCTACTCTGTTCAGCATCGTCCTCATTGATCTGAACGGATGGGTAAATGATCCCATCGATCGATGTGTTTGGATGCATGGCGAGATAGTCGGCAACTACTTGCGTGATGAGATAGTTGTGATCCTGTTGCTCTGGTACGACGGGTACTGTCATGCGCTCAGATAGCATCCTCAAAAAATCGCGCCGCTGAGCTGCCACTTCAGTAGTTTCGTCAAAAAGACTGGCTGTTTGTGCCAATTGAACTTGGCGCAGTAATTTCAGATCCAGTAGCTTCAATGGGTGAACCACCGAAAACGTAGCGACTACGACAGAGCTTCCGACTGGGGGCCGAACTTCGGCCAGCGCTGTGTGAGTATTCGTCGCCCCATAAAAAGCCGGAAGCCCAGCAGCATTCATCCGTCCGCCTGATCCAACGCCGGATGGAGGCGATCCAAGAAACTTCTCGGGGTGTTGAAGTGCTTTCGTCAGTTCCTGCTCGGATTGGAATACACGCGCCCGAGAGAACGATTCATAGGCAGTGCCGGGGCCCGCATCGACTAGCACGCTAGTGCCTTCTTCCGTATAATCGTCCGAAACTCCTCCAAATATCGACTCCATAAATGCCGTGACTTTAGGATTTATATACCTGGCCTCGCCCCGCAGACTGCTCTCCATTTTGGCCCATTCGGTGAGTAGCGATGACTCGATCTCAGTGCGTAAGATGAACCATGGCTCGTCATCGCCGTATTTGCTTTCACCAGTATCCCGGTCGTACCAATTTCCTGCAAGGCGTCTATGATGTCTGAAGCAGCAGATTCAGGGACTCGAGCAAGGCCTTGTATGGTCGTCGATAGGTCCTCTCCTGCCGGCGTTCGATCATAAAGAACCACGGCCATAGCTCGGCTAGAGTCTTCGTAGAACGTGTCTAATGCCTTATCACACCTTTCCGCGATGCTCCAAATTGCTGCGGTGGGCAGGTCGCTTTCGCAGTATTCACATGGGTTCTCAGCGGAGGCTTCGGCGATCACTATGGATTGCAGGACCGGTTCGCCAACGCAGTCAGGGCAGATGTAACTCATTGATTGCTCTCAGTTTGGGTTGATACTCCGTTACACGGCCATACTTAACACATTTGAGTTCGGCGCCAATAGACCTTCACATCCTTATTCCAAACAAGCCCTGCAGCACGCACCGCCCATGGCAAGATTCGACCCATTCTCGCGACACTGTGGTTTACATCCACGTACCAGTCATCTACTAATAGCCTGCTGTGTTTTCTGGCAAATTCGACCGGCTGATTTGGAAAAAGGTCGGTGACATTCCTTGCCACGTATGAACGTGAGCGTCCGAAAGCGGCCATCGCCATAGCCATCGCATCTCTCTTATCCGGGTACTCAATCCAGAAGCGCCGGAGTAGGTCAAGATGAATATCGATGCAAGTCCAATGTTCGATTACGACACCGCTGAACTCGAGGCCCATTCGAATTGTTCCCGCAGTTCGTTGAGAAATGGTTCGCTGTGGCGATGGGTTTTCCATTGTTTCGCTAATTGCCTGGCGCCGTTTCTCCAACGTGACGATCCAGTCCCTGGACGCACGAAGTGCCGAATCAATCTGTTCGAGTTCACCAAGCAGGCCTGCAGGTGAGCTTCGTGATTGATCCAAGTGGCCGAAATTTTGTGCGTTCACGGTAATACCCCCAATTCAGCAAACATCTCATCAAGTCTGACCCGGTGTTCGTACTCCGCCCTCTCCCCAGGAACTCGAGAGTCCGACAGGTAGCAACTCAGCCCTAGTAGGTCATGGCCCCCGACTTTGTTTTCGAAGATCTTCGTATACAGGCTGTCAATTGGGATGGGCGTGCCGGTTATGTCGCGCGTGATACGTATCGTCTTTCCGCTCGCGTGCTCAACGAAATCCTCGGCATTCGCGCTACTCGAATAGATATCCAGTCCGTGCCGCAGCGCCCAGAACGGATCAATTGTTGGCGCAAGTGGATAGAAGCCATTTTGAAAAAAGGGGCCGTCAAGCTTGCTTTCCCCCCATACCTCTCGACGCCAACTGCCCGTCGCGTCTGCGAAGAGAAGAGCATCAATAACTCTAGATTCTGCGGCTAGCAGCAGAAAAACTCTATTGAAGAATGCGTCGCGCACGATTCGTTTTCGTTTGCAGACATCGTTCAATCGCTCAATTAGATCTGGCGGCAATACCAAGCTTACGAGCTTGCGATCAAGTTTACTCAGGCTGGCCGATACAAATTCGTAGCTAGCTTGGGAGTTTGGAATAGAGACCTCTTCATCCAATGCGTCGAGCTCGACTGCCAGGACTCGCGCGAGGTACGCATCGCGGCGTAGGCATGCCAGCTCCATTTTTTCATCCAGCTTGTCGATTATAGGGCGCCATATCCTGATGGAAATCTTTGGTACGGTCTTAAGTGTCTTGGTTGCCATTGTCGCTCGCTCATCCGTTGCATCAATGGGATCAAGCATAAATCAAGTGCGCGCTAAATGGAATCGCCTTTCTGCGTTATGATGCATAAAGATTTTTCTTTGCCTGGCGCGGTGTGAAAATTGCTTGGAATCGTGTGTCAAGTATGAGGAATTTGCAAGGCTCAATGAATGGCATGGCAAAGTGAGAAACCGAGAGTATTTTCCCTGTTGAAATTGTTACCATGGAGGCCCAAACTGGTTGTTACTAGGGCTTTCTATGCCATCCGAATTTGAACACTCGCTTTCTCCTACGCATTTCGCGATGGTCGATGACGTTGTATCAATCGCGGGGCAAGACGGCCGGCTCCGTGAGGTAGTGATACTCGACTGCATTACCCGGCAGGGAGCGGCCAAGTTGAAAGGAAAGTCTTGGGCGGACATTGATGAGCTCGACGAGAGTTTCAATGAAACGATGCTACTTAGCGTAGATCTTGGTTCACAAACTTCCGGACTGTCCCGCTTCGAACTGGTTGCGGGGCAATGGATAAGCCTATCCATCATGGATCTGAAGCATTCTGTTGCGCCGGATCGTGCTTTTCGCGCATCGTTCATATCGTTGAGTGGCTCGGCTGAGCAAGAAGAGCTTCCTCAATTCGCTCTTCGCGGAATAACGCCCATCCAGCCTCCACTGACGAAGTTGTCGCTGCTTGTTGGTTTGAACTCTCGAAAGAAAGAGATAGCTGAAATACTTGGACAGGCAAAGCCGCAAGTTGACTGTGGTTTCCGCAACGTAGTTGTCTACGACATCGGACAAGGCAACGCTACAGCGTTAGTGGATGTCCACGGACGCCCTATCATTTATTTCGATATTGGATGGCCGACAAGCTTTAACCGTGCGACGCGTCCCATCGACCCACCCATGCTCTTTTCTCCAGATTCCTGTGCAAATTGTGACTATCGGATTGCGGCCAGAGCTCCGGTCATTCTTTCACACTGGGATTTCGATCACTGGGCCTATGCTGTGGCGAATCATGACTACGTTTTCGGGAAAAAGGCAGCAAAGATGACGTTTAAGGCGGAAGCCCTGAATCGCCCTTGGATTGTTCCGAAGCCGCCTCGCATTAAGAACACCAAGGGTCTAGGTCCTACCCACATGCGTTTGCTTGCCGCGCTACCACACCGCATTTTTTGGCCAAATAGACTCAAAAGCGTGAAGTTTTTCGCTGGCGTTATTACTCGAACGGACCCTAGAAAATCACCTACAGATCGCAACAATCAAAGCCTGACCTGGTACGTGATGCGACGTGGTAGCCCCGATGCCATACTCCTGTCGGGCGATGTCTCGTTTGATCACTTGCGGCCGCCGCCAGGCAAGGTAACCGTCACCAGCTTGATGGCCTCACACCACGGGGGGGGCATTACTGGGATCAGCACATCCCTTCCTGCTGCGAGTTGGAATCAGAAGCTTATTATTTCGGTCGGCGCCGGGAACGTACACAAGCATCCCATGAGTCAGATGCTCGTGGACTATTCAGCCAAGGGATGGTCGAAAGTAGTTCACACTTCTAAACGTACTATTTGGCCGAAGTCCGGGAAGCTGAATGGTTCTATTCTCATGAAACTGCACGCAACGGATTCTCCTCCACACTTTTGCTGCACCTGCCTTATCAGTGGCAACCTCGGCAACACTCAGTAGGAGTAGCTGGCAGTTCACAGGCACTCGGTAGAAGAAAATTCTGAACCTATTTTGCGAAAGAAGTCCTATGAAAACGCTGCCGGAAGTATTCATTATTGAGAGCTTGGATCCTGATGACGAAGGCAACGGTCGATGCGAGGGCGTGATGATCTCTCATATTTTGAGGTTGCATGGGAAGAATCCGAAGTATCACTATGTTCGTACACGCGCGGAGTTCGAAAAGGCGATTGACGAGTTTGGAAGATCTCGCTACCGCTACCTACATATATCTGCGCACGGCAATCAGGAAGGTCTATGCACGACAAACCAAGAGGAGATCGACTTTGATGAACTCGGTGATCTACTTCAACCGCACTTAGAGGGACGACGGTTGTTCTTGTCCTCCTGTGAAATGGTGCACAAGGAGTTGGCGGCAGAAATAATTCCCAAGAGCGGATGCTTTTCCGTGATTGGGCCCACGGTAAAGATCAGCTTCTCTGATGCTGTTGTTGTTTGGGCTTCAATTTATCACCTCATGTTTTCAAGAAATAGCAAAGTCATGAAGCGGGCAGAGCTCGAGCAACAGCTCAAGAAGGTTTTCGCTTTGTTCGAGGTGCCACTAGCCTTTTTTTCGAAGACTAAAGCAGAGCCTGGATATGCAGAGAACTTGGTGCAGTGAGATGGAGAGAGTTGGAAACGTCTAGTTAACAGGGTGTTGAATTAATCGCTGTGCCCGCCAACCGTCACGGGCCGGTAAACGTTGTTGCATCAGCCCCACTTCCCCACCGCCATCATGCGCAAGGCTGCCGATTCCAACTGACCCATCTCAAAACATCTGGAACCGTTGCTGCACGCGGGTTTGCTGGCTACGGACATGGGGCACCGAAAATCGGCAGCTTGGGTCAAAAATCCGTCGGCGCCAACAGGGTAGCCTTCTCAGAGGCAGACTCTACATCCTGCAGTACTAATTTCGGGGAGCAGGTCACTAGGTCGCGCCAATGCGCAGTGAACAATATTAGACACGGGCGAATCCGGCAAAGTGATTTTAAGCGGCGCGGCGCAGGGGCATGAAGCCGGCCGCTTCTTTGCTTAGGTGGGGAAGTTGGTTGCGCCGAGGGCGATATCGGAGATCCGAAAGTTTGTGTCAAACTTTATTGTTGCAAGAATGCTGCTCTACTTTGTAGTTGCGTAGTTTGTGTCAAACTTTGTTTCGATGCACAGTGGTCCCTGCCGAGGACGATCGCCAGTTGCTGGCCGTCTCCCAGGATGCCGATGTAGATACGGATGACAGAATCTAACTCGGAGCCCGGCTACTCAATCAGCTTCTTGCCGCCGGCCTATAAAGACGGCGGGCAATAGGTGATTGAATTTACGACTTTATTGTACAAATTCCCAAAAAAATTGAAGCTTGCTGAGGTATCAATTTACGACTTTAGCAAGCTCACGCGTCAGGGCAATACCGAGTCTTGCCCCTGACTAATTTATGACTATATTTGGCGAGAATATTTCTCTGGTGGCGCAATGTCACCAGAGAGGCGGTCGTCGCACAGAATGTTCAAGGGCCTGGGTCGGTGCGAGCACGGTAGTGCTCTATCCACTTCACGGACTGTGTGATGCCGCCGAAGGGAAAGAAATGCAGGCTGACCTTGCCATGGG